>NZ_JBFTQB010000710.1:0-3455 GCF_056398785.1 Paenibacillus sp. 01T422
GTCTAACAATTTATGGAAAGAAGCGATATGCGTCTCGATTCGTTTCACGGCATAGCTGGTTACGGTCTCAGCGTCCAGGATGAAAGTCCAGTCGCTGCTTTGCGCGARCATCAGCTCCCGCGCGGCTTGATTCAGCGCACGGATCTGCAGGCTGCTAAGCAGCTCTGGCTTACGGTGCTTCTGCGCCGCAAGCACCAAGCGATCCTCCGCCGCGTGCAGCAGCGGATGCACCCACTGGCTGCGCGGCTGCAGCCAGACCTCGGCGAAGCCGCCACGGCCCCAGCTGGACTCCGGCAGCGTGGCCGTCTTGGTCGGCGCATTGGCGGCTGCATAGCCGCCTAATGTCGCCGTCTCGCAGCGCGCAGCCGCAWGGCCGCGCAGCACCGCCTCCAGCCACTGGTGGCCTTCGTGCCACCAGTGCCCGAACAGCTCGGCATCGTATGGACATACGATGACCGGAGGTTGCTGCGCCGCTTCGAGGCGCCGCAGCTGCGCCACCCGGCTGGCGACGAAATGCTCAGCATGCTGCTGAGCTTTCTGCGCGGCTGGCGCCGGGTGGTAGGGCGCTTTGGCGTCACCTTGGCCGGTGACGCGGTGGTACTTGAAGCCCGTATGAATGCGTGCGCCGTCCGGCAGCACATAGGGCTTCAAGTACTCCCACTCGGCCCCGCCGCTTGCGCCGAGGTCAAAGCCGATATCGCGATAATATTCGCGATAGTCGGGGTCGCTCGGGTAACCGCTTTCGRCGCTCCATACTTGAGCGCCGGCTTCGAGGTCCCGAGCGTACGCGCAGGCGCCATTCGGCGTGCGCAGGGGATAGCTTGTTGATGCCCCAGACGCAGCAAAAGCATGGGCATCAACAACGAAATAGCGCAGCCCCAGCGCCTCCAAGTGGGGCTCCACAGATGGCGTGTAGCCACACTCCGGCAGCCAGATGCCTGCCGGGGCAGACCCGAAATGCCGTCTAAATTCCTGGACGGCTGCTTCAAGCTGCGCGCGTAGTGCGGCGTCATTCTTGAGCAGAGGCAAGAAGGCATGTGTCGCAGCGCACGTTATTAACTCTAAGCAGCCTGAGCTTCTTAGGCTGCGGAATTTACCGATCAGATCGCCTCTCAGGCGATCGTACAAAGCAAGCAGCCGATGATAGTGATCGGCGTAAAGTCTGGCCGTGGGGCCGAAGTCGGCATGACCCCATAGGCGAATCACTTCGCGCTGTGACAGCTCGCATAGAGAGGCCAGATGCTTGCGAAGCCGTTTCTGCAAGCCGACATCTTCCAGCATGGCAAGCAGCGGCGGAGATAGGGATAAGGTCAGCCCGAAGGGCACATCTTCCTCAAGCAGCCGCTCCATCATTTCAATCAAAGGGAGATAGCTGTCCACAACCGCTTCGAAAAACCAACGTTCTTCTAGCGTAATTTCCGCTTCAGTATGACGCACGTAAGGGATATGGGCATGCAGGAGCAAAGCAACATAACCGTGTACGTTTGTGCTCAATCGAGATCGCCTCCGAATTCCGAATCTGCTGGGTTTGTGCACTTGGGTAAGTACACAGAGTAGGCCGAGAAATACTCATGAGCTATAGAAGCCTTTAGCTGAATGGAAACGGCAGTAGGCCTGTAGGTAACTTGATTTTCCAGTGTTAAAACGTTTGAAGGAAATTCTTGATTCGTATGTATATGGGGAGTCTGAATCGTATTAGAACGCAGAAGCGGGAGAAATTGTCCCTGCTCATTCTTAATGCCGAGTTCTGCGAAGTAAAGCCGGCCGGGTAGAAAACCGTTCAGGAAGCAGCATTCATCTTGGGGAAGGGGGAGTTCAGAAATCGTATCCGAGAGATGAGTGCCAACGGCTTGTTCGACAGTTGTTTCATAGAAACGCAGTGTCGGCTGAAGCAGGAGCCAGTCCGCTCCGAAGTGATCCTGCACCAACCTTTTTTTTCTGGAAGAAAGCTGCCAGTAGGCAAAAAGATTAGCCGATGACTGCACCAGCAAGTGTAGTGTGTCCCTGTCATTGTGATTGGCAGAGGAAGCTTGGGTAGGAATCAGACTCACCTTTTCTTAGATCATAATGGGAAATAAATGGCATTGACCTTGTGGACAACATTGTAGCATAAGCGCCTAGGAAACGAAAAATCTCCTCCTTTCAAGAAGGGGGAGATCTCCTGTATGTGCTTTACTTGATTGGAGGTTGACCTTCCATGTACCGGGTTTCCGTAAGTCTCATTAAAGAATCATATCGATTGACAGAACTCAAAATCAACAGATAATCATCCTGATTAATATTCGTATAAGATGCCTTGAAACCGGTATGATATTGAACCGTCATACTGGAGGATTGATCGTCATACTGCACAAAAGCGATCTGCCTGGAAACGCTTGGAATCATATTCACGCCGCTCTCCCCTTCATCTTAAGACTTCGGATCACCCGCTAATGGATATATCTGTCATATAGTATGCTTATTGCAACACATTTAGAATGTGGTCGCGATAGGAATGGACAAGCTCTTCGGCAAGAGTCGGATTCTGAGACTGGGCGACAAGCCTAAAAACAGGGTCTTCACTATCGGGCAGCAGCAAAATCCAGCCATTTTCGTGATAGAATTTGATCCCGTCCACCAAATCAACGGGCGTATCCTTCGCCTTGTTCATCATGCTCCGCATGACTTCTCCCTTGGCGTCCCAAGGGCAATCAATTTGCTCGCGGTGCAGGTAGAAGGTTGGAATCAGAGCCAGAAGCTCTGAAAGCGGCAAGCCGGTTCTACCTAGATGAAGAACGACAAGTCCAATGGCAAAAAGCGAGTCGAACAATGGATGCATCCGCGCTTGCTCCGTGGCTTCCAGAATGGCGCGTTCCCATTCCTTCGTACGAACGATTGTCGCGCCAAGCCCCTCAGCCATACTCTCAAGAAGCTCAGGTGCGCTGACGGGAGCTCCGATTGTAGCTCCTGGCCGGCTATGCAGGTAGCACAGGTATAGGAAAACAATTTGCAAATCCGTATCGACAAGCTCGCCCTTCTCCGTCACAAGCTGAAGGGTACGACCATCGTCTAAAATGCGCAAACCCAAATGGGCCCCAGCTAGCGATGTAAATAGGGGGAGTGGCTCCTGGTTATTTACAGTGGTCACATGAATCGCTTCAATCCCCAGTTTCGCGAAAAATGGCACCAGATAAGGCTGCAGCCAAGGGCTGGCCTCAATAACGATCTTCATCGTCGCTAGGGGTAATCCATCTCCTTCATCTGCGATTTCTTCCGACAAAGTGCGGATATAGGTTTGGAACCAATGTGTTTCGTCCTTATAGCTGCCAAGGTGATTCATAGCTGCCCGTCCATAATCCTCTTGCCAAAAGCTGTTTTCCACTTTGCGCTCGGTTGATCTTGTAATAGGCAGCCCTTCGGCATCCATACAAGCCAGCAGGCACCGCTCGTTCTCTTGGCCCGACCAGTCCAGATGG
>NZ_JBFTQB010000711.1:0-3453 GCF_056398785.1 Paenibacillus sp. 01T422
ATAGTAAATAATTTAAATTAAATTTTCGTGGTAGCTTTAATGCAACGCTAGTGGAATTTCTCTAGTTAATTCAGCCGAAATTGGACATATTCTCAAACTATCGACGATTTAACTGTAGTTTCGCCAGTTATTTAATTCCCTGACTTCGCAGGGATTCAATTAGAGGTAGTTTTTCCTTTTATCCCACTTCGGCATTTAACGCGAAGCCGCAAGCAGGCGTGCCGCTTTGTCTGTGACCCATTCGAAGCGGCCGGCCTCGATTTCTTTTAGATTAATAAGTGAACCGCCGATTCCTAAGCCGTAGCAGCCCAAATCCACAAATTGCTTAATGTTCTCCTCGGTTACGCCACCAACAGCCATCATTGGAATATGGTCCAGCGGCCCCATCAGTTCCTTGATGTAAGTGAGTCCAAGACTGGCGCTTGGGAATATTTTAATGGCTGTCGCGCCAGCTTTCCACGCTTTCACGACCTCCGTCGGAGTCATCGCTCCCGGGAAAATCGGGATCCCTTCGCGGCTTGCATAACGGATGACATCCTCGTCCAAATTCGGAGTAACGAGGAAAGAGGCGCCGGCCTGAACAGCTTTCTGCGCATCCTCCACATCGAGTACGGTACCTGCACCAATATACATTTGTTCACTGAGCTTAGCCTGCAGCTCGCTAATCATCCCCAATGCGCCAGGTGTGTTGAGCGTTACCTCCATAACAGTAACCCCGCCTTTCAAAAGCGCCTCTGCTAGTGAGAAAATGTGGGCTTCCTTCACGCCTCGAACAATGGCGATAATGCGCGTTMGTTCGATTTCCTTCAATCCTTGCTCTCGATTCATGTGGCTCCTCCAGATGTTCATTTGTTTTTCATTATGACAGGTCCCAGAAATTTTTCCAGTTTTTTTGTGTCAAAACAAGCTGCTCCTACCTATACTGTAGTAATTCATAGGCATTCGTCTAGAAGCCGTCATCAATCTAAGCAGTTTGCAGACTCAGGAGGTGCCCGTCATGACATGGATGGAGATTAGTGCAGCTAGCTCAGCTCTTGCTTTTATGGTTCTCGTCGTCTTTGCCGTTCGCATGCTGATTACAGCAAAACGCATGTTACAACAACTCAGCGATACAGTTGCTCAAACGGAACAGCATGTAGCGAAGGCGGCAGGGGAAGCCGAGCACTTGCTGAAACAAGCGGGACAGCTGACCGAAGAGGTGCACTTGCAGGTGCTGGCGTTAGAGTCAACCGTTCAATCCATCGAGAAGACTGGAGCAGCTATAGGGGATGTCGCTTCAGTCGTTCGCAAAGGTGCACGAATGATGAATGAGTCGCTTCACGGTGCGGAAAAGGTTGTACATACCCACCATAAGCGTATACAGGACGTCATGGAGTGGGCAACGACGGGTTATGAGCTGTGGCAAAGATGGCAGGCGAATCGGAAAGCCAAATCAGACCATTAAGGAGTGGATTTCACATGGCAAGCGAAAAAAAAGGTAAAGATCTTCTCATCGGCGCGATTGTTGGAGGTTTACTGGGCGCAGCAACAGCTCTGCTGTTCGCACCGAAATCCGGACGCGAGCTAAGAAGCGACATTGTGGAGAATGCCAAAACGGTGAGTGACAAGACCGTACAACTAGCCAACTCTGTTTCGCAAAAAACGCAAGAGGTTGCAAAATCCGTAAGCACGACAACGACTGATTTCGTAGGCAAAGCCAAAGACACGGCAACCAATGTGGTAGATACGGTTCGTTCCTGGAAAGAGTCCAAGATTGACGATGCGGAGTTGCAAGATGACGAGGAAGTCTCGGAAGCAGCAGAAGATTTAGTCATCCTAGGAAATCGTTAATATGCACGAAAAAGCAGCAAACTCTATGATTAGAGCTTGCTGCTTTTTCATTTACCACTTGGATGGGTCGATTTTGCGAATGTCCAAGCCTTCCCAGACGTTCTTGATGGGAGCCGTTTCCGGATGTTCGAAGAGCAGCCATGCCGTAGGAAGATACCTCTCTCCGTATTCACTCGATGGCTTGTTGATGATGGCATTATTGTGCACAAGAACGGTAGAGGCACCACCGTCTAGATTAGCGGCAGTGACAGCGCCATGCTCCAGGAATATCTCTTGAATATCGTACAGCGTCGCACCTATGCTGTGCTTTTGTCTGCCGTCGATGACAGCGAATAGAATGGAGCCGTCTTTGGTTTGCGCCATGCTGGTTCGCGGAGCAATACCCCAGCCGTCAGCTTGGCTTTTGATTTGTCCAACGCCATTGACAATGAACCGCGGGGAGAAGGAAACAGCTTCCTGAACCCCCATTGCCACCAGTTCGGAAACTTTATATTTGCCGGCGATCATACGACCTTCTTTATCGATGCCGACCACTTGCACAGTGCCGTTCATGCCTTTGTCGTTGTAGAAGATTTTGCCCCCGGAGATGACGATACCTTCCGGTTGAAACCCATTCCCCTCCCAGTTGGGGTCGATGAAGCCTCCTCSGTTCACGCCGAGGATTGCTCCCGTTCTTTTGACCATGGAGGATACCTTCTCGCCTTTGCCCACTTTCTCAGGTACGGCAATTCGAAGCTTTTTTGGATCCGAAATGGTGACAAGCTGTCCTTTGAAATTCGTCCCTGATATCGGTTCGATGGTCACGAGCTCCTTCTTGACTGCCGCCGCCGGGGCTGTAGAGCTCACAGGTTCAATCTGAACAATTCCTTTATCTTTCTCATCGCCCATTTCGTCAAACTGCTTCCAATAGGCTTCCACGCGCTTCTGCAATTCCTCGGAGCCAATTAAATATTTGGCCCAATCCCGATGCTGTGTTGTAATCAAAGTATCCGCCATCATGAGCCGAATGCTCGTGCCAGACGATGTAAGGAAAAACCAACATAAGGACAAGATAGAAAGAAGTACAAAACTTAGAATCGTATACAGAAAAAAACGCATGCCCACAGAACGTTTTCTGTTCTTTCTCGCTAGTCGAGATTGTGTGGGGGTGGTCTGTTGTACAGCCATGAATTCATTACCAACCCTCTCTACCAAAAAATCAATTCAAACGACCTTTATAGATAGACGAAAAAAAAGGAGTAAAGTTTCATTCTTGATGAACTTTACTCCTTTTTAATAAAGGTTATTAAATTGGTCGCTTTACCGAGGAGAGCAATGAATCTGCTGCGGAAGGACGCTCGTAGTGAAATTCTAAGCCCATGCCCGTATTCCGAGCTACGCTGCGCACAATGAGATCGTGGTACTTCTTTTGGCGGATCGCAGCAATAATAACAAATTTCGAGATGCCGAGAGCGTCAAAATAAAGTTTTCCTTCTCTTTCATTATACTTTTGAACATGATTCATATTGACGAAAAGGTCGGTATCCATCTTTTTAAAACCCATTTCCTCAAGCTTATCCATGAAAAGACTGAAATCAAGCAAGGAATTTACGGCCTGGCTTATACGTTCAAAACGAGTATGAT
>NZ_JBFTQB010000712.1:0-3451 GCF_056398785.1 Paenibacillus sp. 01T422
CCGTTAGACCAATGGCTTGGATAAATCATAGATGAAATGACATCTACCGAGCTAGAAATGCGATTAAAGTTCTGACCGATGCCTGGAGCTTCAGGCAATGTGGCTGTATAGCCGAATATATCCACAGAAACATCTACACCGTACGGTATAAGTTGCTCTTTGGCATAGGCTACGAAATCGCTGACGGCATCAACACGAAGCTGCGTCATACGCGCCTTATCGCTGAAATCCGGCGCTTTGGGAGCTCCTTTTTTAAGATCAGCTACGCTCTTTTGGGCATCATCCATGACTTTTTTATTAGCATCGTTCTTATCTACATTGTAAGCATTCGTAGCATCTGCCAATTTTAATTCCAAGGAAGCTAGATTTTCTTGATACTTTTTGGTAGCTTCCGCGTAGTCTTTTTCTTCCTGCACGAACTTCGCTGGTTTTTTATCCTTGTAATCACCCATTGCATATTTAAGGACACTGTCCCTGCTTTCAAACCCTTCCGGGAAGCGAACATAGTCAAATTGGATCTCTTTAAAACCAAGTTCTGCTGCTAATTTGGCAACTTCAACATTATGCTCCCACGTTTCTTTAAGGAATGGGTTGATGAAGCTATCACCATTCGAATTACGCCAGATACTGCTGCCATCTATAAAAGAAAGATCAGGCCGCTTTTTGGCCATAACCGTATCTTTAAAGACGACGATTCGAGCGATCGGGTAGATCTTATGCTCCTCGAGTGTCTTCAGAAGTGCTTTGGGATCCTTAATGTAAGGCTGGCCAAATTCCGCAAGCTTTCCTTCCGGCCTGAAAGTGATATAGCCATCATCATCCTTCATATCTATCACCATGGCATTCAAGTCTGTGTTATCAACGAGAGAAAGAAGTTTAGACATACGTTCACCGCCAGCTGACCAGCCTGTCACATAAATGCCACGTACCGCATCGGGATAATCGAAGTGCAGTGGGGAAATAAATCCGGGTGCTTGTGTGGCAGCTGGTGTGGGCGATATCGCAACTGGAGAAGCTGAGGGCGATGCCATAGGTGTTGGTGTGGGCGTCAACGCAAGTGTGGGCTCTGGGGTCGTTACAGACGGCTGCTCCGATGAGTTCGGTGTGGTTAAAGCGTCTTTTGACGACAGACAGGCGGACAACGTGAGAACTAAACCTAACATCAAGCAAATAAGAACTTGTTTCTTCACCTTGTTCTCCCCCTATTTCAAAGCATGTTCTGGAAATTCTATGCTCATACTTGAAGTATTCGGGAAGCGACAAAACTATGCTGCACTGGCCCTCTCACGCCAAAAAAAAGAGCAGCTGCAATCGCAGATCTGCTCTTTTAATTAATTTTTTAACGAATTACACCGTTGCAGCATGATTGTCACGAGCAATCTTCGTCGCTTCAACCATGTTGCGCAAGGAGGCAACTGTCTCTTCAAGACCGCGTGTTTTCAGGCCACAATCCGGGTTAATCCAGAACAACCGAGCGTCCAATACGCGTAGTGCTCGTTCAATCATTCCTGTCATTTCATCTACACTAGGAACACGTGGACTATGGATATCGTATACCCCTAAACCGATGCCTAGCTTGTAAGTATTTAGTTCAAAACTATGAATCAATTCACCATGGCTGCGGGATGTCTCAATGGAAATAACATCAGCATCCATCGCTTCGATGGAGTCAATCATGTCATGAAACTCACAATAACACATATGAGTATGGATTTGCGTTGTTTCGTGTACCGTGCATGTGGTGATGCGGAAAGCTTTGACTGCCCATGCAAGGTAACCTGCTTGCTCTTCTTCTTTCAGCGGCAAACCTTCGCGAACAGCTGGCTCATCGACCTGAATCATCCCGATGCCTGCTTGCTCAAGCGCCTCCACTTCTTGTCTAAGCGCATAAGCCAATTGATAAGCAATCTGCTCACGCGGAATATCGTCACGAACGAACGACCAGTTCATGATGGTAATCGGTCCTGTCAGCATCCCTTTTACAGGACGTGAAGTTTTGGACTGCGCATACTTCGTTTCTTCAACCGTCATCTCACCCGTGAACGCTACGTCTCCGAAAATAACCGGAGGTTTCACGCAACGTGAACCATAGGACTGCACCCAGCCGTTCTGTGTAAAGGCAAAACCAGCCAGCTTCTCACCAAAGAACTCAACCATATCTGTACGTTCAAATTCGCCGTGTACGAGAACATCCAAACCGATCTCTTCTTGCAGATCAATCCAAGTGTCGATTTGATCGCGAATATACTGCGCGTATTGCTCGTTATTCCACTCGCCCTTACGCCACGATTGACGCGCTTTGCGCACTTCTGCGGATTGTGGGAAGCTGCCGATGGTCGTAGTCGGGAAAATAGGCAGCTGCCATTTGGCCTGTTGAGCTTGATGACGCTCAGCAAACGGATGGGAACGCTCCGGTTGTTGACTGCTTAGCGCAGTTACGGCTTGCTGAATGTTAACGCGATTGCGTTCCTCAGATTGCTGCAAAGCTTGAATAGCTGCATCACTTTTGACTAGTTCATCTATAACACTTTCGGAACCTGAAGCTAATGCTTTCGTTAAAAGGACAAGCTCACCGATTTTCTCATCTGCAAATGCAAGAGCGTTTTTCAATTCTGCTGTCAGTTTCGTCTCGCGCTCTGTCGTTACCGGAACATGAAGCAAGCTGCAGGAAGACTGCACAATGAGACGATCGGCGGATACAAATTCAGTTAGCCCATTAAGCAGTTCCAACTTCTCGCGAAGCGATGCTTTCCAAATACCGCGTCCGTCAATAACACCTGCGCCTAATACCTTATCAGTTGGGAATCCTAGCGCTTTAATGGCTATTAGATTGCCAGTGTTTCCATGTACGAAATCAAGCCCTATACCTTTGACCGGTAATTTCACAATGTCATTATAGTGCTCAACCGATTCAAAATAGGTTTGCAGCATAATGTTGAGGTTTGGAACAGCTGCAGCAATCGTTTCATAAATCTTCGTCAATCTCTGTAAGTCATCTTGGCCTAATTTTGTTACAAGAATTGGCTCATCAATTTGTACCCACTGTACGCCCTCTTCAGCAAGTTCTTTTAGGATTTGGACGTAAAGCGGAACTAATCGCTCTAACCAGGCATCCGTCTCCGATGCGTTATATCCTTTGGAAAGCTTGAGGAAAGTCAATGGCCCAACGATAACCGGTTTCCCTTCGATACCAAGCTTTTCCTTAGCTTCTCTATAAGCTGTAAGAGGTTTATTTTCAGTAAGCACAGGAGAAGCATCCGCCAGTTCAGGGACGATGTAGTGATAGTTCGTGTTGAACCACTTCGTCATTTCGCTTGCTGCGGCCCCCTTCGTTCCACGTGCTACGCCATAATAAACAGATAATGGTACAGGCCCACCCTCATAAGAGAAGCGTTTCGGGATAATTCCGAACATAGCGGCTGTATCCAGGATATGATCGTAATAACTGAAA
>NZ_JBFTQB010000713.1:0-3447 GCF_056398785.1 Paenibacillus sp. 01T422
CCCCCTCCTGAGGGCGCACCTGGTTATCGTGTCAACCCATATACCCACATTCTGGAAGCAGGTATGACCTTCTCTTCAAAATCCAAGAAGGTCAAGGAAGCGCTCCAAGCTTTCGATTGGTTTTATAGTGAGGAAGGCAAAGAACTTTTAAGCTGGGGTAAAGGTGACGAAGTGTATGTGACTGAGAATGGGAAAAAGAAATTACGTCCTGAATATCTGGATATTACAGATGTTCGCAAGAAGACCGGACTAGCGACGAACGGAACCTACACTTGGTTTAATTATGACGCACATCTAATTCCTGCTACACAAGAGCAGCGTGATGCCTATGATTTGGCACGCAAGCATGACAGTGTCTATCATGTGAGACCCCAGTACATTGAAAGCGAACTGTCCAGTGTTTCCTTACTGCAAGCTGCTGTAGATAAGCATCGCAACGAGCAAATTACCAAATTCATACTAGGCCAACGCAGCATGGATGAGTGGGATCAATATGTATCCGAAGCTAAGAAGATTGGTGTAGACGAATTGATGAAAATTACCCAAACTGCCTACGACCGACTCAAATAAAACTCTCCTCTCTACGAATTGGGAATTGAGAACTGAGAATCAAAGAACGCCTTACCGGGAGCTGTCGCTTCCCTGTATGGCGTTCTGTTTCATCACAGATAATTATCTTCATCCACTTTGAACAAGTGTTAAGATAAGGAGATTGACAGATGAATCCACACTTACGCATGAATCACGAATTCACATCAGACGGGGCGTGGTGCTTTTTCGCCGACCCGCGTGCGCTCTACTATCTGGGTCAGCACCGTAGAACGTATGTCGGCTGGTTGAATAGTGCAGGAGATGTATGGATTGGCTCTTACGATCATCTGCTGGATACCCACGATTCTTTCTTGATCCGATCTGCTCTTCAGCAGGATGATCACGCCAACCCATCCCTATATATAGATGAATCGGGACGTATCACGATCTTTTATTCCGCTCATAATGGGTCCAAGATGTATTATCGGACAACCCAATTGCCGGAAGAACTCTCCTCCTTCGGACCTGAGATGCAGCTTCCTGCGAATACCGATGGGCATCACGGCTACACCTACCCCAATCCAATCTACCTATCAGAGGAGCAACGGCTCTATTTGTTCTGGCGTGGAGGCAATTTCAAGCCTAATTTCAGCGTCTCCCCTGATTTGGATCACGGCGCTTGGTCCCCTGCCCGTACTCTGATCATGGACAGCGGTCAAAGGCCTTATATCCGTTATGCTTCCAATGGGAAAGACACGATACATTTCTCTTGTACCGACGGACATCCGAATATTGAACCTTATAACAGTATTTATTATGCTCGTTATCGAGAAGCAGCTATTTACCGGGCAGATGGCTCGTTAATCAAGCAATTTGAAGATTTGCCGCTTGAACTTTCCGAAATCGATATCGTATTCAACGGAAGAGATACAAAACGGAATGCCTGGATTTGGGATGTAACAGAGGATAAGCAAGGACATCCCGTCATCGTCTACGTAGTATTTGAGTCCCTGGAGGATCATCGTTACTACTACAGTCGTTGGAATGGCGCACAATGGGTGACAAATGAGATCACGGCTGCAGGCCGCTGGTTCCCTCAAACTCCTGACGGTGTTGTAGAGAGTGAACCCTACTATTCAGGCGGAATTATTCTGGATCACACTGATCCATCCGTCGTGTATTTATCACGGGAAGTAAAGGGAACGTTCGAGATCGAACGGTGGAATACCTCCGATCTTGGAGTCACGTGGTTATGCGTATCTATAACTGCAAACTCTACATGCCATCAAGTACGGCCATATCTGACCCGTGGCAACCATGACGAGCAAGCCATCCTCTTCTGGATGAGCGGGAACTATGTACGCTACACAAACTACAGTACTTCAATAAGAGCAATGATTCCTGCTAGATAGTTGTTGGTAGCTTCCCACTTCCAATTTCTAAGGGGACATTCCATATAGCCACCTCAGCTGATAGAGAGGGAAAAATGCCGTTATTCTAAGCTGGCTTGTAGCAGTGAATGAAATAGCGGTAGAAACCCCAGCTAAATCATCGAACGCTACCAGAAAACTGCTAGATCTGATGAAATTAGCAGTAGAAAATCTAGTTATTTGGTAAAAAATGGATCAAACACTGAAAATAACAGAAGTAATCGGCGCTACTTACTAAGGAATCCGTCCACCAGGTAATCTGAAGAGGCTCCCCCTCAGTCACTTGATGACTTTTGGGAGAGCCTCTTAGTTTTTTACTATTTGTTCAATAACCATTCCTGCAAGTGTTTTGTGACAAATTCATCATCGTTTAAATGCGGGTAATCTACGTACATCCGGTCAATCTCCTCTGCTTGCCCCGGAGATAATACTTCATTCGGATTCAAGCACCACGTCCCTTTCAACAGTCCTTGACGGCGCAAAACTTCATGAATTCCCGGAATGCAGCCTGCAAACTGGTGAGCTGGGTCAAAAAATGCCGCATTCGTCTCCGTCACTTCAATATTACGAGTCAGCCACTCTTTGTCGATCTGCCCGACATTTCTCACTTGCTTTATTTCTTCAAGCAGCTCGACAGCCTTATGCGTCCAAACCGCCCAATGCCCCAGCAGACCACCGACGATGCTTTTTTCCACAGAAATTCCGTTGACTTGAAAGCGATATGTTGTCAACAAATCGTTAACARTATTATCGTCATTGCCCGTATACAAAGCAATTTCGTCGCGACGGCTTGAATAGCATACGGCCCGCGCGACATCAATTGTTTGGTAACGATTAAACGGCGCCATTTTGATCGCTATAATACCTGGAATTTCCGCAAACTGCCGCCAAAAATCAAAGCTGAACATACGCCCGCCTACCGATGGCTGCAAATAAAAGCCGATGACCGGGATCTGATCGGCCACCGCTCTAGTTCGCTCTAGAATATCCGCTTCCGTCCAATCCTTCAGTCCACCCATACTAAGAAGTCCTGCATCATACCCTAACTTTAACGCCAGCTCCGACTCCGCCAGAGCCTGCTTCGTAGGACCACAGATACCTGCCACCTTGATAAAAGGACGCTGTAAGTCAGCGTTGTCTACTTCCTCTGAAGCCATACGCAGCACAGGTTCAAGCAGGTTGACGTCTTTATTTCGAATTTCAAATTGGGTCGAGTGTACGCCAACAGCAACCCCGCCAGCGCCCGCCGCCATATAATAACGGGTCAACGCACGTTGATGCTGTTCGTCAAGTTGAAGGTTAACATCCAAGGCCAGAGGATGAGCAGGAATCACAAGCCCTTCATGCAGCGCTTGCAGCTTTGTCTTAGACAAGTCCCTGCGTAAGTGGGAAGGCATTAGTATTTCCCCTCTCTTTCCTGGAAGTGCGTTTCTTTATTCCAGGTTGCGCCATCAGCTGCTACCCATTCGGCAATCCATTCCAACAT
>NZ_JBFTQB010000714.1:0-5868 GCF_056398785.1 Paenibacillus sp. 01T422
AGCCGGTACATATGCACCAACACTTGGTGTTCTTGGCGCCGTTGTAGGGTTGATTGCTGCTCTCGGGAACTTAAGTGAAGTAGAGAAACTAGGGCATTTGATTTCTGCTGCATTCGTTGCCACGATGTTCGGTATTTTTCTGGGATATGTTATTTTCCATCCGTTCGCGAACAAGCTTAAACAGAAGTCAAAGAAAGAAGTTGAAATAAAACTCATGGTGGTTGAAGGCTTGCTGTCCATTCAATCCGGTGTATCTGCCAACTCTGTGAAGCAAAAAATGATGATCTTCGTAGCGAACAGCGATCGCGCGGCGTATGACGAAGAGGAGAAAGGGGACGCGGCACAGTGAGTAAAAAGAAGAAGCATGAGGACCATGAAGAGCACGTTGATGAATCCTGGCTCATTCCCTATGCGGATTTGCTTACTTTGCTTCTAGCTCTTTTTATCATTCTATTTGCATCTAGCCAGTTGGATTCGAAGAAATACGACTCGATTATGCGGTCCTTAAACAACGCGTTTACGGGAGGAGAAGCGCCATTCGCGGTATCCAATTTGATTCCGATTGACGATGCGGCGAATTCAACCAAGAACAACAACAAGAATCAGAACCCACCTACGAAGGACCAGAGTAATACGGACAGTCAGCTGGCTGCGAAGCTGCAAAAGGAAGAAAAGGATCTGGAAGAACTAAAGAAAAGCATGGATGCTTTCATCAAAGAAAATCAGTTGAATGAGCAGTTAACAACGAAGCTGGATAACGAGAAACTGACAATAACGATCAGTGATCGCGCGTTGTTCGATTCCGGCTCTGCAACCATGAAGCAAGATTCGCAGAAGCTGGCAGTTTCCATTGCTGGCATGCTGGCGAGTTACCCAGGCTATCAGGTTGAGGTGGGAGGGCACACGGACAATATCCCGATTCACCGAGCGGATTTTGAAACAAACTGGGATTTGAGTGCCAAACGATCCGTTAATTTCATGAAAATTTTACTGAATAATGGCCAAATCGATCCGTCCTCTTACTCCTCAGTTGGATACGGGGAATATCGTCCCATTGCCGCCAATGATACAACGGAAGGCCGCGCCAAGAACCGCAGGGTTGAAGTCAGCATTCTGCGCAACATTAAGGCAACGGATGAGATTGCGAAATAAGTCTGTACGAGAGAAAGGCCAAGAACCGATTCATGGTTCGTGGCCTTTTTGTTTATTTCTACTTAAAGTTGTGCAGGAAGACCATGCCGTTAACATATCGTCTTGCCAATGAGTTAAAGCTTGACGAGTGCACGGAGATGATAGCTACATGAATAGCATTTTTGAGCATCTCCTGGTCCTTGGCATCCGCCTGCGGGCAATGTGAAACGGCATATTCATGTGCAGTTTCATCCAACATTTGATCCCACTTGGAGATAAAATCCTGACTATTTCCCGAGTAATTCCTGTAGCGAGCGTCTAACACTTCGTACAGCTCCGCGTAGACGGAATAAAACTTAAGTGGCGTAATGGTTTGTTCTGAACAGCTATATGACGCGGCACTAAACAATATATGGAACAATTTGCGAATGGATTCATAGTCCAAGGAAGATCTTAGATCCTCAATAATGAAAAACAAAGCTACTTGTTGAAGAGAATATTTCTTCCCATCCTCAGGAAGTCCGATCAATTCCTTGAAATCACGTTTCACCCAATTCTGAATAGAGGTAACACTAAATTGAGTAAACTCTACTTGAGTACCAAGTGCCACGATATCGCTTAAGGAGAAAGCTGGCTTAATATCGGACTTAATCATTTTCTCAATTAAGGGAGGAAGTGTCGTTGAAAGGAAAGCGGACATGGATTTTCCTTGCTCCAGATCACTCTCATGCTGAATTCGCCATGTGTCTTGCAGGATAGCCAGAGGTGATTTCTCTAGATGACCACTCAAGGACAACATTAAATCAGCCATATCTTTGCGTCTAAAAGTTAATGTTTCCATATTGACATCACCTCGCCCTAGGAACGGTTCTTATGAACTTATAATAAAATACGGTTTAAGTCCTGTCAAAATTGTTTAATTACTTATAATGCGTTAGAATAGTTCATAAGAACTTGTTATAAGAATAATTCATTACGTAAAGGATGAGTTGCAATGGTTTTGAATCTATTTTTAATAGCCGTGCTCATATTATTAACCGCTTTTTTCGTGGCAACCGAATTTGCAATTATTAAGCTCCGTCCCAGCCGTGTCGAACAGATGGTTCTTGAAGGTAGCAAGAATGCGCTTGCCGTGCAGAAGGTAACAACCAATCTAGATGCTTACTTGTCTGCTTGCCAACTGGGTATTACAATTACCGCGCTCGGTCTTGGTTGGTTGGGAGAGCCGACTGTAGAGAAATTGTTACACCCCTTATTTGAAGTATTAAACTTAAGCGATAGCTTGTCACACATATTATCTTTTGGTATCGCATTTGTTTTGATGACTTACCTGCATGTTGTTCTTGGTGAGCTTGCTCCAAAGTCACTTGCGATTCAAAAAGCGGAACAAATCGCTGTGCTTACAGCACCTATCATTGTTATTTTCCACAAAGTAATGTATCCATTCATTTGGCTGCTTAATGGATCTGCGAATGCCATGATCAAATTACTCGGCATGAAGCCAGCTAGCGAGCATGAAGAAGCCCACTCCGAGGAAGAGATTCGCCTTATTCTTCATGAAAGTTATCAAAGCGGCAAAATCAATAAAACCGAATATGGCTACGCAGATAGGATCTTTACATTTGATGAACTGTTAGCTCGCGAAATTATGATACCGCGGACCGACATGGTTTGTTTATATGCTAACAAACCATTGAAAGAAAACTTGGAGATCATTAAACGTGAGCAATATACCCGCTTTCCTGTTGCCAAAGAGAATAAGGACAATATTATCGGTATCGTGAATACCAAACAGTTTTTCTTGAATTATGATAACAACCCTAATTTTGATTTTGGATCACTGCTGCAGCCTGTAATGACTGTGCCTGATGTCATGCCGATCAAACAGCTGCTAAAGAAGATGCAGAAAGAACAGGTGCATATAGCGCTGCTATTGGATGAGTACGGTGGTAGTGCCGGCTTAATAACCATTGAGGACATCCTTGAGGAGATTGTCGGTGAGATTCGTGATGAATTTGATAAGGACGAGAAGCGCGATATCGAATCGCTGGATGCTAACCGATTCTTGATTATAGGCACCGCGCTCGTTGATGAAGTCAATCATTTTCTTGAAACTAAACTAGAGCATGAAGAAGTCGACTCCATTGGCGGGTGGCTTTATAGTAAACAACCTGAACTAGAAAAAGGCCAGCCATGGGATTATGAGGATTTGACCTTTATCGTTCGGGAGAGAGATGCAAACCGGATCCGGAAGATCGAAATTATTAAAAAACTTCCACAGAAAATTTAAGCGGAAAGACCAACCTGCAACAGTTGGAGTCTACTTATGAGCATACGCATATCCCGTTAACAACGGTTTCTAGCGGGGAAGGTCGAGAAGTGAGCATTGATATATACTGCTACTGTATTCAGTTCGTTAATATATGTTTGATCGGTAATCCGACCAGTAAGTCCAAAACATGGTTTCTAGTCGACGCCGGAATGCCACATTCCGCAGACAATATTATTCAGTTGGCTGAGGATCATTTTGGCACAAGGACGAAGCCGCAGGGCATTATTTTGACTCATGGACATTTCGACCACGTCGGCGCTCTCGAGGAGCTGCTTGAACATTGGGATGTGCCTGTCTATGCGCACGAGCAGGAAATCCCATTCCTAACAGGTAAAGCGAACTATCCTGAAGGAGATTCAACGGTGGATGGGGGACTCATCAGTGAGCTTTCTCCGCTATTTCCGAATCACGGGATCAACCTCGGGGATCATGTGAAGGCATTACACGCTGATGGCTCCATTCCTGGATTGCCTGATTGGCAATGGTTACATACTCCGGGTCATACACCAGGGCACATTTCGCTTTTTCGGGAAAAAGACCGCTCATTAATCGCTGGCGATGCTTTTGTTACGGTGAAACAGGAATCGCTTTACCGAGTGCTTCTCCAAACGCAGGAAATCAGCGGTCCGCCGAAATATTTCACGACGGATTGGGAAGCTGCAGAAGCATCGGTCAAAAAGTTGAATGAACTTCGTCCAAGCCTGGCTGTGACAGGACACGGCACACCGATGCGCGATGAGGAATTGACGAATCAATTGGCATATTTGGCTGAGCATTTTGACGAAGTTGCTCTACCGGAGGAAGGGCGTTTCGTGCACTAGCGCTCCTTCAATAAATAAATAGAAAGGACCTAAGGGAAACCCTCAGGTCCTTTCTTCGATTAGCCGATAAGTACAGGCTCTTTTTTATCCTTCGAATTTGCATCTTTTGCAGTTGTTTCGGCTTCACCATCTCGAACATGACTAGCAGTTTCTTCGACAATTTCGTCCTTTTTAATTCCTGCAAAATCAGCCTCAATCTGACCATCTGTGTTTTGTCCGTTATCGTTATTATCGTTGTTACTTACGGTGCCTTCATCGTTATTAGTCTGATTTATATCTACGTTGTTCTGACCATCCATACCTGCTTCATCAGTTTCGGTTATTTGGAACTTGCTAATCTCCGCGAATAGCCGGTCAGCCAATGCTAGAATATCATCCGACTCTTCAGCAATGCGGCGGATGGAGGCATCCTGCTGAATGGACGTCGAGTTGACTTCTTCCACGCCAGCAGCTGTTTCTTGGGCGATCGCCGCCACGAACTGCACGGAGCCAACAAGCTGATCGTTCTTGGAGCGCGCTTGCTCAATTTTCGAATGAATGTGCTCAATCTGTTCCTTGATGCCAGTCATGGAATGCTCGATACTCTCGAAGGAGCTGAGCGTATCAGCGACACGATGATTCTGGGTAACCGCAGAATCCTTTGCTTCCAAGAGCGAGCTTTGCAGCTCTTGGATTTGTTTCTGCAGCGCCTGCGTAATGCCGCTGATTGTCTTCGACGAGTCGCTTGTCTGCTGCGACAAGTGACGAACCTCATCCGCGATGACGGAGAAGCCGCGGCCGTGCACGCCGGCCCTTGCCGCTTCAATCGCGGCATTCAGGGCCAGGACGTTCGTTTGCGTCGATATCTCCGTAATCGAACGTGTGATGGCGCCAATTTGCTTCGAGCTGGCGGCTAAGGTCTGCATCGCTGCATCAACTTTATGCAGCACTTCTTGCGACTGTTCGGACGAGGTCTTCAGCGCACGGACATAACCTGTGCCTTGCAGCGTACCGGCTGCGGCCTCATCGCTCGCTCTTATCATTTCATAGGTATAGGCGGTAATGTCCCGAATCTCCGCTTCCAACTCTGTAATGATGAGCGAGCTAGATTCTGTTTGTATAGCCTGCTCATCAGCTCCATGTGAAATTTCATCGATCGCTTTCAAGATGTCCGTGTTCGCGGATGCCGTAAGCTGAGAGAAGCGATGAAACTCATACGAGTGATCGCTCAAGGAGGAAGCGATTTGCTTCGTTGCATAAAGCATATGACGCACTTGGCGAATCATGTGGTCGAAGCCTTGGCTGAGTTGACCCAGCTCATCTTTGGAAGTTGCATTGATCGTATGGGTCAAATCCCCTGCGGCGATAAGCGAAACAGCTTTCTGCAGTCTTTGAATTGGACGGATAAATGAACGAATCAAGAAGAAAGCGATCAAAACCGTAATCACAAGCACAACTATGGAAGCATACATCATGACCAGGCTAGTGCTGTCTAGCGCTTTGGTGGAGGAAACGATGGCTTGATCAGCTGACTCCGCATAGGTCACATAGAACTTATCGACTAGATCGAAAATCACAGTCTTCAGATCCTGAGACTCATTGTAC
>NZ_JBFTQB010000715.1:0-3439 GCF_056398785.1 Paenibacillus sp. 01T422
CTCATGGTGTCTCATGGTGTGTGCGGTCTAAGTTTAGGAATTTGTTGTATTGCTTCATGAACGCTAGCTCCACCGTTCCTACTGGGCCGTTCCGCTGCTTAGCAATGATAATTTCGATGATGTTCTTTTTCTCTGATTCCTTATCGTAGTAGTCATCCCGATACAGGAAGGCTACGATGTCAGCATCTTGCTCGATAGATCCTGATTCCCTAAGGTCTGACATCATTGGTCGCTTGTCTGCTCTTTGCTCAACACCACGACTCAACTGCGATAAAGCGATGATCGCAACGTCCAATTCTCGGGCAATTTGCTTGAGTGTGCGAGATATCTTGGAGATCTCTTGCTGCCGGTTCTCGCTTCGTCCCGATCCGCTAATGAGCTGAAGGTAGTCGATGAGTATGAGTCCAAGTGAACCAGTGTCTTTCTTTAGCTGTCGGCATCGAGTGCGGATCTCGTTTACTGTTATAGATGGGCTATCGTCGATATAGACATTGGCTCGGGACAGCTCGCCGATTGCCATCGTCAGCTTCTCCCAGTCGTCACCCTCCATGATTCCGCTACGCATGCGGCTTGCGTCRATACGACCTTCGGAGGAAAGCATCCGCTGGACCAACTGTGCTGCGCCCATCTCTAAGCTGAATACTGCAATCGCCTCGCCGCTAGTTGTTCCAGCGCTCTGTGCAACGTTTAAAGCGAAAGCTGTTTTCCCGACTGATGGACGAGCACCAACGATAATCAAGTCTTGACGCTGAAATCCGGAAGTCTGCTTGTCCAAGTCCACGAACCCAGAGGAAATGCCTGTGATGCCCCCAGGATTTGGGTTCGCATTGTTCTTCTCGATCTGCTCAAACACTTGCATGCTGACTTCGTCGATCCGCTTGAATCCACCCTTCTTGTTTACCGAACGTTCTGCCACTTCCTCGGCTACGGCCTGAGCTTGCGCAGCCATCTCTTCAGCGGTTAGATCGTTGTTTTGGTAAATCTTCTGCATGCCAGATCGAGTCTTCCGTTCAAGCGCTGACTCCAATACGAGCTTGGCGTAATAATCCACATTGGCTACYGTCGGTACTGCGCTTGTCAGTTCTGAAAGATACCCAACACCGCCTACATGTTCCAGTTGCTGACGTTTCTGTAGGTGTTTCGTAACCGTCAGGAGATCAACTGGTGTATCCGTTTCTGCAGCGTCATAAAGCTCAATCATGGACTCGTATATGATCCGGTGCTTCGGTTCAAGAAAGTCCTCTGGCAACAACCGTTCAGACACGACCGACATCGTTTCATTCTCGATGAATATCGATCCCAGCACCGCTTGCTCAGCGCTGAGACTATCGTTCATTGCGTCCTGCATAAGCCTTTAGCGCCTCCAATCTTTCCTCGTAAGGCAAGCTCATCATGGCCTTGATGTGATCCGGCAGACCGACTGAGGTTTTCATCCACTCGTCCTTTTGGGCTAGAAACTCTTGCGCTGAGCGTTTCATGGATTCGTGATATAGCTCTTCGTCCGTTTTAAGCGGTTGCTTGAGCTTCCCGATGCTTGGCGGCCATTGCTCGGCGTTGTCCGAATGCCTTCGAAGATTCTCAGCTGCTACCTCGAACGGAGTGTTCTCTAGGTCTTCCAGCCATTCATCCACCATGGATTGCAGAACTTGAAAGTCTGTCGGAATCTGAAACCCGGGATACTTACCCTTGATCTTCTTGAGCAACTGGGTGACTTCCGTTCTGTTCACGCTCTTGTTCCTCCCTTGCGATTTGATCCAGCATGTCAAAGGCTTTATTTGTTTTAGAGTTGCGAGAAGTCCCAAGGGCGACAGGTTCCGACGGCACGTTTTCTGTTATGGGACAGCCATTAGCGACGGGATCTGGCAGAACAGGCTCCGTTATGGCTTTCTCGCGAACCCACGCATCGTAAATGCTCGGTACGCAGTATGTGAAATTGCGGATAAGGTCGTGCTTATGTTTGGGTTTATACTTCCGGAAGCAATAATCGATTGTGGCAGTAATCGTTTCAACGGGAATTCCGTCTGATACTGCATCGCATATCGCCGTGGAATCTTCTAAGCTGAGAATTACACCCAAGTTCCTTTTTTTCACAAAATGATTTTCAACGATTTTGATCTTCTCTCGAAATTCCAAAATGTTTATATCTTCAGAAGTAGCAGAGATAAGATCTAAATCTTTAAAGTCTTTTAGAGTTGTCATTTTTGATAGTTCACTTTCATCTGAACTATCATTTTTGATGACTCTCTCACTATGAACTATCAAATTTGATGTATCACTTTTGAGTGAACTATCATTTTTGACGTCGCTCTTTTTGTGAAAGTCCTTCTTATTTTTTGCCACTTTGATGATTTCACCACGGGCTGTTCTGACTGAATTTATGTATCCGTGGCTTTTCAAAATGGCCAGATTGCGTTGTACAGTAACCTTGCTCGATTCAATTTCTCGTGCAATTCGTTCATGCTTTACGGGAGCTCCACCGTGTACAAGACCCCAGTGGATACCAGCCTCATCTACCTCTTCTGTGCTCACTGCATCGATGCACCAGAGGAACTCCCATATTGCAGGACCTACGCGACTTCTGTGTTCAAAAAGCCCGCTGGAGACAGGAATTATGTGGTTGTCAGGCATTTCATGTGTCATCCCCTCCCGCGGGTCTTCTGTTATCTTTGTGCCACGTAAACCGGCTTGCCTGTAACTGACTGTATTTCCCTTTTGAATAAAACCTCGTCACTGTTATTGTCGCTTAGATGAAGCAGCCAAACTTCCTGTATGCGACTCAGATCGTTCGCAAGTAGGAAGTCCTTAACGTTCTCAAGGCTAAAGTGCGACCGAAGCAATCTGCGTTTCATGGACGCTGGAACTCTACCAGATTCCACATTTTCATTTAGTATTTTCATAGAATAATTACACTCAACCAAAAGATGCGTAATGCCTTGAAACCTGTATTTGATGTAGTAAGTATCTGTAGCGAAGAGCAGCTTATCTCCTGACTGATTAACGAGCAAGAAGCCCAGCGGCTCCGATACGTCGTGTTGTATGTCGAAAGGCAATATCGTCCATGTGCCTATCGTGAATTGATTTAATGCCTGTATGGGCTTTGTTCGATGTCCTTGCAAGCTGAGGGCTTCGAGCGTTCCCTGAGACGCATAAACCGTGATTCCTGCCTTCATAATCTCGGAAGCAGACTTACCATGATCCCCGTGTTCGTGGGTGATCAGGCAGCCTGCGATATCCGATGTTTGGAAGTTAAGTGACCTCTGTATCTCTTTATATTTAATGCCTGCTTCAAGCAGCAGTGCCGTTGTTCCATCTGTTATGTAGTAAGCATTTCCGGCACTGCTGGAGGCGAGAGGAACGACCCGGATCAAAAGTCYGGACCGTCCATTGAAGATTGTTCAGAACCATTAAATCCACTAAGGTCAACAGGATCAGCTACATC
>NZ_JBFTQB010000716.1:0-3438 GCF_056398785.1 Paenibacillus sp. 01T422
GACGTAATTTCCCAGATGATATCGGGTAAAAAGGAACACCTTCGCGCTCGATGATGTCTTTCTCGATGCCTGTTGCCGAGCCTATGTATTTAATTTCCCAACCTAACTCTTTCAGCTTATGCATAAGAGCAATGTTAGGTGTAACATGTCCTGCGGAGCCTCCTCCGGTAAAGACAATTGTTTTCATTACCTTGTCACCTCGAATAACGGGATATATTGAGCAGGATGCCGACAGATGTCAACATAAGCGTCAATGATGAACCACCTGCACTTATGAATGGCAATGTAATACCGGTAACTGGAAACATTCCAATGACAACACCAATATTAATAATAACCTGGACAGCAATCATGCCGATAATGCCAACAGCAATTAAACTTGCAAACGTATCCGGTGCAGTGATAGCTGCCCGCATTCCGCGCCATACTAGTATGGTAAATAATAAAAGCACTAAAGTGCCGCCAATAAAACCAAGTTCTTCTGCGATGATGGAGAAAATAAAATCGGTTTGCGGCTCAGGTAAATAACTGTATTTCTGACGGCTCATACCAAGTCCTAAGCCTACTAAGCCACCAGGACCAATCGCATAGAGTGATTGAATAGATTGATAGCCTGCACCAAGCGGGTCCTGCCAAGGATCTAAAAACGCAGTAATCCGTTTCAAGCGATACGGAGCAGCAATAATCAGTCCAATAAAACCAGCAACCCCTATCATACCTAGATATGAAAGATGAAGCAATCGTGCGCCTGAGATAAAAATGATAAGCAGAGAAGCTCCGACCAGAACCGCTCCGGTTCCAAGATCAGGCTGCAGCATAATCAAACCGAAAGCTAACCCCATAATTCCTAGCGGGGGCAATAACCCTTTGGTAAACTGGGTGATTTTGGATTGATTCTCGGACAACATTTTGGATAAATACAGAATCATCCCCATCTTCATAAACTCCGATGGTTGTATACCGAAGGCGCCAATCCCTAACCAGCTTCTAGCTCCGCCGCGCACAACCCCGATCCCGGGAATTAGCACAATAATAAGCATGAAGAAACAAACGAATAATGTAATTCGTGCTACCTTTTTCCAAACGAGATAATCTACATTCATGGTAAAAAACATCGCAACGATTCCTAAAACAGCAAAAATCAACTGCCGTTTCAGGTAATACAGGGAATCGCCGAATTCCCGAAAGGCAAGTACACTGCTCGCACTGTAAACCATAATAATGCCAATTGTCAAAAGCAGCAAGGTTGGAATAATAATCCAAATATCAGGAGCAGACCGTGATTTACCCATAACAGACACCTCTTTATGTGTTCTGGGCCACATCCAAAGGATGAATAGCCGAGCAGGAGACGATCGTCACCTGCCAGCAAACACATGTGGATAAGCCCTATTTAAAGGTTATGCACGGACTCCCTAAACATGCGTCCCCTGTCCTCAAAGGAGGGGAACATATCCCAACTTGCACAAGCTGGCGATAGCAGGACAATGTCTCCCGCTTCACACATCTGCCAAGCAAGCTGAACGGCTTGCGAAACTGCATCCGCTGCATCCTTAGCAGTATCGACGGTTTGAATGCGGCTAATCCCTGCCAGCTCAGCGATATGTGTAAATTTCTCTTTTGTTTGTCCTATTGCGACAATACCTTTAACACGTTCACGGAACGTAGGCAGCAGCTCCATATAATCAGAGCCTCGATCCAAGCCTCCCGCGATGAGAACAAGCTTCTGGTCGAATACTTCAATCGACTTAATTGTTGCCGCAGCATTCGTAGCTTTGGAGTTATTGAAGAAAGTGACACCATTAAGCTCTCTTACGAGCTCCAGGCGGTGTTCTACGCCTTTGAAACTTCTAAGCACATCTGCGATGATGTGAGGCTGAACGCCCACTGTAAGGGCTGCTGCGGCTGCCGCCAAGGCGTTCTCAACGTTAAAGCTGCCCGGAATGCCCATTTCACGCGCTGGCATAATCGGTACAATCTCACCTTGGCCATTCGCATAAACAAGGTTATCTGACGGCTGGTCATAATAAACACCGTAAGACAATTTTTCTTTCATAGAGAACGGGAAAAGCTTCGCTTTTAAAGTTGGAATAAGCGATTGGCATGCCGGATGGTCCCAATTTAAGATAGCCGTATCTTCCTCTGTTTGATTTTCAAACAGCTTCGCTTTTGAAGCCATATAGTCATCCATCGAACCATGGTAGTCCAGATGAGTTTCGTACAAATTTAAGAACAGCGCAATTCGCGGACGGAACGAGGTCGTTCCTTTCAGTTGAAAGGAGCTTAGCTCAACAACCATCCAATTGTCAGCCGTAACTTCAGGTGCTGCTTCTGTCAGAGCACGACCGATATTTCCCGCCACTACAGGCGACAAGCCTGCAGAATCCAACATTAATCCAATCAATGTCGTCGTTGTTGTTTTGCCGTTTGAACCTGTAATCCCGATAATCGGCGCTTCACAGAACTGATAGGCGACCTCGACTTCTGTAACGACTTCAATACCAAGCTCTAATGCTTTGCGAATCGGGTCTACTGAGTACGGTATGCCCGGGTTTTTCACAACGAGCGCAACGCCCTCATGCACCAAGGACTCCGGATGAAACCCGCATACAACAGAAATACCCAGAGCCTCCAATTCGTCGGCTTCAGGGCATGCGCTCCGCTCTTTTTTGTCATTGACGGTGACCAGGGCTCCTTTTTGATGAAAAAGCTTAGCCGCAGCGACACCACTGCGAGCCAAGCCCAAAACAACCACTTCAAGTCCACGATATTCACGCGGATGCATCATGTTCTACAACACCTCATTCATATATAATCCGAGCGCAGCAAGTACAAGACCTACAACCCAGAATGTGATAACGACACGCCATTCCGACCATCCGACTAATTCAAAGTGATGATGGATCGGGCTCATTTTGAAAACACGCTTGCCCCTGGTCTTGAAGGACACAACTTGAATAACGACTGATAAAATTTCAATCAGGAACACTCCGCCGACAACCGCCAGCAGCAGCTCCGCTTTCGTAAGAATCGCAACAGCTACTAAGCCGCC
Source organism: Paenibacillus sp. 01T422 (assembly GCF_056398785.1). Classification (NCBI taxonomy): domain Bacteria; kingdom Bacillati; phylum Bacillota; class Bacilli; order Caryophanales; family Paenibacillaceae; genus Paenibacillus; species Paenibacillus sp. 01T422. Next base: position 3,053 of record NZ_JBFTQB010000716.1, read on the forward strand.
GCCGATGCCAAGCGAACCTGTATCCCCCATAAACACTTTGGCTGGGTGTGCATTAAAGACGAGAAAACCAAGCACAGCCCCAACCATTGCCGCTGAGAAAATCGCCGCCTCAGGTTGTGTGTTGTTCATCGCAATCACCGTATACGCGCCAAATGCAATTGCACTTGTCCCTGCAAGCAAACCATCCAGCCCATCGGTAAAATTCACCGCGTTAGATGCGCCGAGCATGAGAATCGCCATCAGAGGGAAATACAACCAACCAGGATTGAAGTGAAACTCCACAAAAGGGATATATAAGTCCGTGCTATGGCCTTCCCTCACAAGCAGGTAGCAAACAATTGCCGAGATCAGCAGCTGTCCGAACAGCTTTTGTTTCGCTGTTAGGC
>NZ_JBFTQB010000717.1:0-3437 GCF_056398785.1 Paenibacillus sp. 01T422
GCAATAAACCGTCTGCTCCAAGTCTTTCTGCCAGTTGGACGCGTACGATGGCTTCCTTCAGGTTGCCCCCTGCTCCCGCAAAGACAGGCACTTTTCCCGCGGAGACGGAGACTCCGACCGCAACTAGCTGCTCATATTCTTTGATATCCAAAGATTGAAATTCGCCAGAACCCGCACATACAAATACAGAATCTAAGCCATTAGCCAATAAAAATTGAACATTTGCCTCAAATGCTTTTTCATTCACATTCTCGTTATGATCAAACGGTGTTACCGGAAATCCCATAATCCCTGCTAACGATACATGGTTCTCGCTTCCCATATGAACAGCCCCTTTGCGTTATCTTCCACCTCATTATAGAAAAGGAATACGGAGTCAGTCTTTGTAAAAACACGCCGCTTTTTTTCAAAAATTCCGTGATATAATAGATGTCAGCTTACTAGAGGGGAGATCACTTTCGTGCTGAGCCATACCGTTTATTCTCGAAGTAACCTATACCTCAACCAACATCTGAATCAGCTCCAAGGAGCCTCCGCATCCATCTTCGTTCACTACTGGGGTGCAAAGCCGCAGCATATGGGAAATAGTCCTCATGCGCATTCCTTTTTTGAAATTTGCTATGTCGTCCAAGGTGAAGGCGTTTACTTTTCAGATGGAGTAACCTATCCGCTGCGTGCTGGAACGCTTTATTGCTCCAAGCCCGAAAGCAGACATTATATTCAAAGTGATGAGGGCATGTTATTACTGTTTTTTGCTATCGAGCCCGTAGCATCCGATTCGAGCGAAGCTTTTATTCGCGATTTTCATCAATTGAGTGCCTATCCCCACCTATTCATCCCGAATGCCGAGCAGACTGCGCCCGCACTCATTTGGCAAGCGCTGCTCCTTCAGGCGGCTGAGTCTGAAATTCGTTACAAAGAGACCATCGAGCATTTAGCCTATACGCTGGTCATGAGTTGTATCAACTTATTTCTGCATCACTGCGTCTCTGGCGATACGGCTTCATCCACGGCGATTTCAGAGCTGCAAGGCACTCTTAAGCGGGCAAAAGAGTATATTCAGACGCATCTCACGAGAAAAATAGCGCTTTCAGATGTTGCCCAAAGCCTGCATGTGTCCGRGCGGCAGCTCTCACGCCTGATGGCGGAAGAATTAGGTCAATCTTTTCCTTCGGTCGTCAAAACAGAACGGGTCAAAAGGGCCGCCTATTTGCTCGGTTACACGGACATTCCCCTGAAACAAATTGCCGAAGATACCGGCTTTGAAAGCATTCACTATTTTACCCAAGTGTTCACCAAGGAAATGGGCACTCCGCCAAGCTCTTTTCGCAAAAATGGTCTTAACGCCGAATCAGTCGATGCCTCGATACACAAATATTTAGAACAAGTTGCAACACGTTATCACAAAAATCTGACTTTGCATCCAAATACAGCTCTGAAACGTATACAAGATGCAAAGGAGTTGTAAATCAAGATGGAATCCAGAGAACAATTGCTGCAAGAGCTAAGCATAATTAAAGCTTGGGAGTCTGATCAGAAAGATTTGTGGTTTTGGGAGAAAATTGGGCGTCTGCCTTTTCAACTGTTGGACCGGCTTACACCTAAATTTTTAAACAAGAAGATTAGCGAGGCTTTGAATGAACTAGGGAATTATTTGCAGGCGGGTGGCCGCTATCTCATTTCTGAAACAGGGACATTACGCCATATTTCAGAAGTACGTCAGCGTGTTGAGGGAAATCATCCGGCGCATATAGAGATTGTTGCGATTGAAGATGTGGAGACACTTCCCCTTCACATCCTTGATCAAGCCGCAGATGAGATTATTCAAAATCGGACGAAACTAGCTACACTCCAAGGAGCAACGACAGGAATTGGCGGCATTTTGACCCTCGCCATCGATATTCCAGCTGTGCTCGGCCTGTCTTTGAAAACCATTCAAGAGCTGGCCATCTGTTATGGCTATGATCCCAAGATCAAGCAGGAACGAATCTTCACGATTAAGTGCATGCAATTCTCTTCCGCCGATATCGTCGGCAAGAAGGCGATTCTTGATGAGCTGAGCGACTATGCGGCTAATGATCAAGCGGACGCGCAGATGATTTCACAGCTGCAGGGCTGGCGGGAAGTTTTTGCTACTTATCGCGACAATTGGGGCTGGAAGAAACTGTTTCAGTTGATTCCTATTGCCGGCATCCTCTTCGGTGCTTGGATCAACCGCGGTACGCTTAAGGATGTTGGCGAATCCGCAAAAATGCTGTATCGTAAACGTAGAATTCTTGAACGCTTAAACGAGTTAGAACGAGAAAACGTGGAATAGCCTCCGCAGGCTTGAAACTATTGAAGTCTCCATTCGTATTAAAAAATAAAACGATTGGAGGCTTCGTGACAAATGATAAAACATTTGCTTAGAAAACTATTTGGCTCCATTTTCCACTCCAAACACCGGGGTTATCGTCAGAATAGCTCTCATAGGGTTCAGTATGGTCAACGTCATTCTTCATCGGATCGCTATCATGGAAGTGGACACAATCAGCAAGGTCATGGATATTACCGAAATAAACGACATAGTTCAAGTTAATGCAAAGCCGCGAAAGTGGCTTTTTTGTTTGCGACTACGGAAGGATCGCGTCTAATTCATCGATGAATTCTTGCGTGCTTGTGTACGCAGGATCTATCTGGAGCAGCTTGCGAATCATTCGTTTCGTCACCGGTGTGAGATCAAGCTCCTCTTCCCAGCCTTTGGCGCTTTCCTCAGGGAGCTCTGATGTTTCAAAGGTTGAATATAGCATAAAGAGTAAAAAGTGACCGATAGCATACAGATCGGAAGTCACCTCAGTAGCCCGCCGCCGCTGTAGCCCCTCGTCTATTCCATAATCCTGCAGAGCTGGCTCCCCCATTCGTGAAGCTAAGCCAAAATCAATTAAATGGATTCGTTCCCCTTGCAGAATAACATTAGGAATCCGAATATCACGGTGGACAAAACCTTGCGAGTGCAGATACGTCACGACTGCCATTAACTTGCTAATCAGGCTTAGCGCTTCCTTTTCGGAAAATTTGGCACCTCTCTCGAAAATCAAGTCCTCAACCGTTTGCCCTTTCATATAATCCATGACCATGAACATCTGTTTATTTTCATTAAAAGACGTTAGGCAGCTGGGTATCGAAGGATGATGCAGCTGTTGCATGATTTGGATCTCCTGTTGCAACAAGTCACGTCCCACCTGTCCCTTACTCGGCTTCGCTTGCTTAATGACGAGCTCTGCTCCGGTACGGATGTCTTGACACAAGTAGGTCAGCCCGTAACTTCCCATTCCGATAAATCGCAGGATACGATAATGACCTTGAAGCAATTTCCCCTCTTGCAATGGATAGTCAATCCAAGCGGCACACACTTTTCTCACATAAGCAAGTAAGGCCATAATCGCTCCTTATTTTTC
>NZ_JBFTQB010000718.1:0-6888 GCF_056398785.1 Paenibacillus sp. 01T422
ACGTACTGTTATACGATTCGCTCGGTGCGCTTCCCTGATGTCTTTCACCGCAATTATGAATACCATCACCCTACGCATTTAAATGTGGAAGCCATGAGAGAGGCGCTCCCTTGTTTGCTAGGAGAGCATGATTTCACTTCGTTTTGCACGGTGAGAACGGATAAGGAAGTAAAGGTGAGAACCCTCTATGAGGCTCGTATGGTGCTTGAAACCGATGAGCTGACCGGCGAGGGTCAGGTTGAGAGGATTCGGATCATTGTAACGGGGAATGGCTTCCTGTATAACATGGTTAGAATCATTGTAGGTACGCTAATTCAGATTGGTGAAGGCAAGAGATCTAGCAACGATATGCAGCGCATTCTTGAAGCCAGAAACCGGGCTGAAGCAGGACCTACTGCCGAAGCGATGGGGTTAATGTTGTGGAAAGTTGACTATTAAAAAACTTGAATCATCACTTGCTTCTTCACTAGGTTTCGTGTAAAATATAACTTGGCGTTTCGTGATCGGCTACCCCACAGCCCCTGATCCTTAACTGCCACAATCCATCCATCGTTTATGTAAGTTAACTATAATAATTATGTATTTGAGATATATTTTTAGGAGGATTCAGCATGCGCACGACATATATGGCGAAGCCAAATGAAGTAGAGCGTAAATGGTACATTGTTGACGCTGCAGGCCAAACACTTGGCCGTCTTGCAAGTGAAGTTGCTAGCATTATCCGCGGTAAGCACAAACCGGAGTTCACTCCACACGTAGATACTGGTGATTTCGTAGTTGTTATCAATGCTTCCCAAATTAAGCTTACTGGTAAAAAAATGCAAAACAAAATGTACTACCGTCACTCTATGTACCAAGGTGGTTTAAAAGTGACTTCCGCTCAGGACTTGCTTAACAGCAAACCTGATCGTATGATCGAATTTGCCGTACACGGTATGCTTCCTAAGAACCGTCTTGGCGACAGCATGAAAACTAAGCTTAAAGTATACGGTGGAGCAGAACACCCACATTTAGCACAACAACCAGAAGTTTGGAATCTTCGCGGTTAATATAAGGAGGAACGTTTCGTGGCACAAGTTCAATATTATGGAACGGGTCGTCGTAAACATTCGGTAGCGCGTGTGCGCCTTGTACCGGGTGAAGGACGCATCATTATCAACAAACGTGATCTAGATGAGTATTTCGGTCTAGAAACTTTGAAACTAATCGTTAAACAACCTTTGGCATTAACAGAAACTGTCGGTAAATACGATGTTTTGGTTCTTGCTAATGGTGGTGGAATCAGCGGACAAGCTGGAGCAATCCGTCACGGTATCTCCCGCGCTTTGTTGAAAGCTGACCCTGAATACCGTGGATCCTTGAAAAAAGCTGGATTCCTAACACGTGATTCCCGTATGAAAGAGCGTAAAAAATATGGATTGAAAGCCGCTCGTCGCGCTCCTCAATTCTCCAAACGTTAAGATTTTGCGMCTCGGCGCTCCAAAAAACCTTTCTGGCTGTATGCTGGAAAGGTTTTTTTTATCTAAATACAGGTTATATTTTTTTTGTTGAAAAGTATTCTCATTTATCTCCAAATTACAGCGTGATTTTCATTTAAGTATACAATAATGGCGAAGTTAATACCAAAATGATAAAAAGTCATTGACAGGAAGAATAACTCAGATATAATTAAATATAAATCATACAATAACACTCGGAATTAAAAAATGGAGGTAACGTACCAATGAATCTTTTTGAAAAAGAAGCCTTTGTTACAAAAGCTGCTGAAGAATTCGAGAACCAGCCTGCTGAAGCTGTTCTGAAATTAGCCGTTGAAACATTCCCTCGTCTAACGCTCGCATGTAGTTTTGGTGCGGAAGATGTTGTCCTTGTTGATATGCTTCAGAAAATTAATCCGAACGTCGATATTTTCTACTTGGATACGAATGTTCATTTTCCAGAAACTTATGAAACTAGAGATCGTCTAGAGCAGCACTACGGTACTAAGTTTGTTCAAGTATTACCGAAACTTACACTAGAAGAGCAAGCGGAGAAGTTTGGTGATGAGCTTTGGAAAAGTGATGCAAATCAATGCTGCGACATTCGTAAAGTTGATCCACTCACAGATATACTTAGAAACTATGACGCATGGATTACCGGGATCCGCCGCGATCAAGCTCCGACTCGTGCTAATGCGAAAAAAGTAGAATATGATGTTAAATTTGGTCTGATCAAGTTTAACCCTTAACCGCTTGGTACCGGCAGAGCAAAGAGAAGAACTGCTCAAACATGCTGCATCCTTGAAACAAATTCGTGTAAACTCATGGACCATTTCTGACCTTGATCTTATTGCAGTAGGTGCGTTCTCCCCTCTAATCGGTTTTCTTGATGAAGCAAATTATAACGCTGTTGTAGAAACTATGCGCCTAGAAGATGGGACGGTTTGGAGTATTCCAATTACATTGTCCATTCCTCCAGAAGTTGCTGCTTCCATTGCAGTTGGTGAGCAAGTTACGCTTGTTGGTGAAGAAGATGGCATCCCTTATGCCATTTTGGATACGACGAGTATCTACAAAGTTGACCAAGTGAATGAAGCTGTTAAAGTTTTTAAAACGGACGATCTGGCACATCCAGGTGTTGATAAGCTGTTCTCACGATCATCCACCAATATAGGTGGATCTATTCAGATGCTGAGCCGTCCTAAGCCAAAGAAGTTCGAAGAGTACTACTTTGATCCATCAGAAACGCGTCGTATTTTTGATGAGAAGGGTTGGAAGACGGTTGTTGGTTTCCAAACCCGCAATCCGGTTCATCGTGCGCATGAATACATTCAGAAATCAGCTATGGAGATTGTAGATGCTCTATTTCTCAACCCGCTTGTTGGTGAAACAAAGTCCGATGATATATCCGCAGACGTTCGAATGAAAAGCTACCTCGTTCTACTTGAGAACTACTATCCGGAGGATCGTAGATTCCTCGGCGTTTATCCGGCTGCTATGCGCTATGCAGGGCCTCGTGAGGCGATTCTACACGCAATAGTGCGTAGAAACTATGGCTGCACTCATTTTATCGTGGGACGCGACCACGCGGGCGTAGGCGACTACTACGGTACGTATGAGGCACAAGAGATTTTCAGTGATTTTACGGCAGATGAAATAGGGATTATTCCATTATTTTTTGAGCACAGCTTCTTCTGCACCAAATGCGGTAATATGGCATCTAGTAAAACCTGTCCACATGATAAGTCGCATCACATGCACCTCTCGGGTACTAAGGTTCGCGGCCTTCTTAGAGATGGTCAGTGCCCACCGCCAGAGTTTACTCGTCCTGAGGTTGCTAAAGTTTTAATTGATGGTCTTAGAGACCCCGATTATCACGTGTGAGCAAGGTATATTTGTCCATCCTGTCCCATATAGATGTTACAGAGTCTATGGGGAACAGAGGTGGATTTTTTATGCGTAAAAGGAAGAAGCGGTTGGTCGTCTGGCTGACTTTTCACAGTAGCCTCAAGCTAGCACTTTCAACTTTGCTGGTAGCACTTGTGGTTTTTATCTATGCCTATGAGCTTCCTGCGACGAAAACATGGTCAGACTGGACTTTACCGCTATCGGGTAAAACAATCGCTCTGGATGCCGGGCACGGTGGTCCAGATGGCGGTGCTTCGAGTAAAGAGGGTTTGATTGAGAAAGATATCAATCTTGCCATTACCTTGCAATTGCGTGACTACTTACAGCAAGCAGGGGCGCTCGTTGTAATGACCAGAGAAACAGATACAGATCTAGCGGATCCGGGTACAAAAGGGTACAGTAAACGAAAAACAGAAGATCTGCACAATCGAGCGGATATGATAAATGAGAAAAAGGCAGATATGTTTCTGAGCGTTCATTTGAATAGCATTCCTTCTCCCAGGTGGAAAGGGGCACAAACGTTCTACTATACGAATAATCCAAATAACTCCAATCTTGCTACGTTAATTCAAYTTGAACTAAAAAGAAACTTGGAGAATACTGATCGTATCGCTAAGCCTGCAGATAAAACGGTGTATTTATTAAAAACATTAAAAATTCCGAGCGCACTTATAGAAGTAGGCTTTCTCTCTAACCCGGATGAAGCGAGACTGCTGGCTGACGAGAAATATCAAAAGATGGTGGCGGCAGCTATCTATCAGGGTGTTCTAAGATTTTATGCTGGTGAGAAAGTGGGTTCTGAATCATAATGTGTTATAATAAAGGCCACTAATATAATTACGATCTCTTAAAAAAGGTGAGTGGCTATGATTAATAAAGAGCAGCTATTAGATGCTTTAAAACCTCTGCAAGAGCCTCGATATAACAAAAGTGTTGTCGAGCTGAATTTAGTTCGGGATATTTTAATAAAAGAAGAAAGTGTCTCGCTAAGTTTGATTGTTGCAACAGAAGATGAAGCTTTCAAAGAAACAGCGAAGAACTTTACTCGTGAAGCTATAGAGAAGCTAGGTGCAGCACAAGTACATATTCGGTTTAGATTGATGACGGATTATGAGAGAAATCAGATTGAAGAGCTGTTTAAAGCAACCTCAAGTACTTCAGATGCACCTAAGGACACTAAACCCGTACAACCTCCTATTGATCAGCCTATATTGGGTGAGGCATCCAAGGTTCAATTTATTGCTGTAGCAAGTGGTAAAGGTGGCGTTGGTAAATCCACAGTGACCGTTAATTTAGCTGTTGCTTTGGCCCGTCAAGGGAAAAAGGTAGGTATCATCGATGCGGATATTTACGGCTTCAGCATTCCAGATATGATGGGGATTGAAGAGCAGCCTAAGATTGTTGATAATGTCATCATGCCAGTTGAGAAATTCGGTGTCAAAGTTATCTCTATGGGGTTCTTTGTTCAAGATAATGCGCCAGTCATTTGGCGTGGGCCGATGCTTGGCAAGATGCTGCGTAACTTCTTCAACGAAGTGAACTGGGGAGATGTTGAGTATATCCTTCTTGATCTTCCTCCTGGTACAGGAGACGTTGCCCTTGATGTGCATCAGCTAATTCCTCAAAGCAAAGAAGTGATTGTTACTACACCGCATGCAACGGCGGCTTTTGTAGCGGCTAGAGCAGGTGCGATGGCAATTCAAACGAATCATGAAGTACTGGGCATTGTAGAGAATATGTCATATTACGAATGCAAAGATTGCGGCAGCAAAGATTTCGTATTTGGAAAAGGTGGAGGGGCTAGACTGGCGGATGATCTGCACAGTGAACTATTAGCTCAGATTCCATTAGGAGCTCCTGACAATCACATTTCAGAAATTGATTATTCACCATCGGTTTATAAGGAAGAATCTAAAACTGGTCAAATTTATCTGGAAATGGCCGCGAATATTATCGCTAAATTAGATAAGTAATAGAAAAGGGCTTGCGGAGATTTCCCTCTCAACCATATGTGAGCGGAAAAGAGGGCTCTGAATCGATTCTTCCATCACGGTCATCATTTGCTGGCGATAGGCTGCCGTTTTCATGACATCGAGCATCATTTTCTCGTAGTCAGGATTTTTCATCACATCGACAAGTGATTTTTGATATTCAGGATCTTTTAACAGTTCTTTGAACATTTGTTTTGTCTCTTTTTGAATAGCTTTAGCAAAATCTCCAGCAAACTTTGGATCCTTCATCATATCTGTGAGAAACATGTTATTCTCTTTTGCTGTTAATACATCTTTTACAGCCATTTGTAATTGTAAGGATTCGTTGGCCGAGAGCAGTTTGATCTGAGACTGACCAGCTACACCTGTCGCACCAACATCACCATTCATAATGCTTCGATTGGCCGCGCTGATTGCCTTTTTACCGTCTTCTGATTTTAAAATATCAAGGATCATTGTCTTTTGTTCTTTATACGTATTGGCTTGTGATTGACCCTGCGATGATTTATCAGAACCACACGAAGAAAGAAGTAAAGCGATAGTAATGAGCGGCAGGACCATCATTGGGCTTAACCTTCTTATTATCATGAGAAAAAGCTCCCTTCCCTAGCTTAGTAATGTTAGTATGCGTGGTTAGGGATAGATTATAAGGGTAAATCATTGGCTTTTTATCTCAATCGTTGGTACAATTAACAATTAGAGTCTATGATGGAGGGAATGCACGTGACGCTTCGCAAATGGTTTCATTTATTTTGGACAACACTATTATTAGGAATGATTGTATCTATAGGAATCGGGTTAATTCTACAATTTTCCGATAAAGAATTTTCTGTGATGGGGTTGTCGGCCGTAGGCTTTAATGTATTGAATATGCTGCTTGGGGGAGCGACGATTAGCGTCCTCAGTCAGATGGGCTTTTTCGCTTATTTGATTGTCAGATTTATTGCCGCGGGGATTATTAAATCCAAGACAGTGTGGGATCTTTTACAACTTACGATTGTCATAGTTGTGCTGATCGACCTAGTTTATCTCAGAATGACCAATTTTGAAGGAAATGGTTCCGTATTAACTTACTCCGTATTGCCCCTGATCATACTGATCATTTCATTGGGAGTTGCTTACTGGAAAGTCAAGTTGACGAATCGTAACGCCTTTATTCCAACTTTATTCTTTATGTGCGCAGTATCCGTGCTTGAAGCTGTTCCCGCGCTAAAATTAGATAATGCAGCATCTAGTTTTTTTATGTTAGCCCCACTTTTAGTTTGTAATGCATGGCAAATTCTTATTTTACATAAAATATTAGATAACAAAAAGAGCTAATTTAATTAGCTCTTTTTTAGTAGGAATTAATTGATTTGTTTCATCGTTCTGTCTTCGACAGGGGTTGTTTGTACTTCCGTTTGTTTAATTAGTTCGCTAACTGTGACGAATTCATAACCTTTGGATCGCAATTGATCAATAATAACGGGCAAAGCCTCATGAGTTTGTTGGGATGAATCACTGGCGTGCAG
>NZ_JBFTQB010000719.1:0-3436 GCF_056398785.1 Paenibacillus sp. 01T422
TCCCTGCGCTGTAACGATGTTTTTCATCGCTAACGCGGGCTGAACGCTCCATTTGCCCGCTGTAACGCTGTAAAACACGCTTAACTTCGTGGAAGTCCACCGAAACCGCGTGTCCCTCCGCTCTAACGTTGTTTTTCATCGCTAACGCGGGCTGAACGCTCCATTTGCCCACTGTATCGCTGTAAAACACGCTTATCCTCCCGTGCTTCCAGCACCCTCCCCCACAAACTAGCCCAAACACAAAAGCCCGCTCCAAAAAACGGAGCAGGCCAACCATCCTTTTCACCATATTAAGCGCACACTTTCACATCTGCTTCCTAAGCTGCTGAGGCGTCATGCCCAACGTCTGCTTAAACAGGCGGAAAAACTGCGTTTTATCCTCATATCCGACGCTTCGTCCAATGGATTCGACAGAATCCTTCGTTTCCAGCAGCATCCGCTTTGCTTCGCGCAGCCTGACGTCGTGAACGTATTCCGTGAAGGTGAACCCCAGGCAATCTTTGAACATTTTGCTCAAATAATAGGGGGAATAAAAACTCTCTCTAGCCAAATCATTCAGCGTAATATGCCCCGCGTAATGCTCCTCGATGTAAGACAACAACTGAGGGAGCATGTGATACGCCGTACGCAATTCCGAGTTATGTAGGTTTTCTTGCATCGATCTGAACATCCGTGTCAACAACAGAGTCGCATAGCCGTGAAGCATAGCTAAATAGCCGCTTTTTTTACCACTATATTCCGTGTACATCGTTTCGAGCAGCTGTTCGACCTCAATCATGCTTTTCCCCCTGAACGTGACGTGAGGCGAAGGATTCGCTAGTGAGGACTGGAACTCCTGAAACAACTTGAGTGGGAGGAATTCGGAAGCGCTTTCGGAAACCTGCAATCGATTGCTCAAAAACTCAGGATCAAGCAAAATGTTCATATACTGCATATTCTTCTGAATTTCAAACGAGTGCCGATCCCCAACATTCATGAACAAAAAGTCCCCGCGCTGCACAGCAAATGACTTCCCATTCACTTGATGATAGCCAGCTCCTTGCCCGATATAAACCAGCTCGATAAAATTGTGCGTGTGCTCCGGCTCATTCGCCTTTTGATGAAGCTTGTAAAGCGCGATTTTCTCAGTTTGCTGGATATAGTCAACGGATTGGTACATTTTCATCTGAACAACACTCCATTCATAATGGTCATGTTAGCAGCTGTTTAGGTGCGTACCAGCCTCTTCAGCATATCACAAAATATGGGATAGCTGTAGATGAACATGTGCTTAGTTACAATAGCCTAAGTGGCCTATTTTCACCGCTCGGTCGTGTCGAATGTTCTGAACATAAGGCCACTTAGTGTCTAACTCAGGCGACGCTAAGCAGCCTAATCACTTTGTCTACTTCACTTTCCTATACAAAAGCGTCTCACCCGGTTGAAAAATATGAAACTTCTGCCCCAGATGCTTCTGATAAAGCCGCTCCACGAATGGTGAAATGCCTTCACTATTATTAGGATACATGTCGAAGTGAACAGGTACCACAAGATCAAAATGAAGATAAGCAGCCAAATCTGCCGCTTCCAAAGCATTCATATTACCAACAACACCAAGTCTGTTACGGAAAATATCCCGGCCATTAATCGGCAGGAAGCCTATATCAATGGAATAACCCGACAGCGCTTCAACCAACTCATCTGTTAGCAGCGTATCTCCAGCATGATAGAGGCATAAGTTGTCCCATTTTAGCATGTAGCCCAAATAATGGTCCCAGCCCCCTTCATCCTGCACACGCTTTTCATGCCAAGCCGGTATTGGTTGAATGTTCAGCTCATCAGCGAATGACCAAGCCTCATGAACACCAAGCGCCTGCAGGCGATTTGGAGCAATCCCCATTGCCTCTAGCGCCGGCAAGCAAACCCTAGGAGCACCGAATCGGCAACTCGGAGACGCCTCCGCAATTGCCCGCAGCGTCGCCGGGTCCATATGATCCATATGTTCGTGCGTACAAAGTACAAGATCCAGATCCGTCAATGTCTCCGGTTTCACCGGGGGTGCGTACCTTCTCACCCAGAACTTATCGGGAGACCCACCGAGTTGATCGACAGAATCTGTCAAATACGGGTCAATCGCTATGGCCATGTCGTTTTTTCGCAAAATAACGCCAACCTGTCCGATATACTGAATAGTTAGCTGATTAGATTCTAATGACATACAACTACTCCTTTTGTTGGATGTATGGTGTACCGAATGCCTGCGTCTTCGTTCCTTTAACACCTGGCTTAACAGCAAAAATGCCACCAGCGTGAGGCTGATCTCTTGCCTTTTCGTCCTCCAGCCCTTTTCTTGCGCTTGTTATGTATAAAGTGTCCAGGTYATCTCCGCCAAAAATACACGAGGTCACTTTCGCTGCCGGGACCGCTATGCTCTCTAGTTTAGTACTTGTTCGAGGATTCCAGCGCGACACCTGCCAGCCATCCCAATGAGCAATCCACAGCATCCCTTCGGCATCGATCGTCATACCATCTGGAAATCCTTCTTCATTAGCGAAATCGATCAATGTTCTAGGACGGCTAATTTCTCCTTTTTCCGCGTCAAAATCAAAAGCTAACACCTGTTTTCGCATCGAATCAATATAGTACATCTCTTTTTCATCATGACTCCAGGCAATCCCGTTGGATACACCCACGCCTTCGTGAACTTTGCGGTAGCTATAATCTGTTTCAAGCACATAGAGGGAGCCTGTCGCCCCTTTTTCAATGATTTCCATCGTTCCTGCCCAAAATCGGCCATGGCTATCACATTTTCCATCGTTAAACCGATTGAAAGGCAAGTGTGCTTCTGGATCAATGAGAGGCGTTAACGTGTGATGCTGCATGTTGTACGATTGAAAACCAGATTGTGTCGCCAAAACGACCTCATCTTTCCCGGCACAAACGACTGCACCTACATATTCTCCAATAAGAAATGACTCATTTTGACCGGTCTCCGGATAAAACCTGCAAAACTTTTCTCCTAGAATATCAACCCAATAGAGCGCTTTCTCCTCTTCATTCCAGCTTGGCCCTTCTCCTAGAGTGGCTTTAGCGTCCAGAACAAGCTGTACGTTCTTCGAACCCATTAGACATCAACTCCTCTTCCGTTATTGTAAACCGTCCTCGTAGGAATTGGAAGAAGCAGGAATGCCTTTGCGCAAAAAAAGAAAGGGCTTTCCCTCAGTCATCTTCATGACTTTCAGGAAAACCCTACTCCGATGTTTATGCCTTCAAAAATGAGATGGCATTCAGCAAAAATGTTGCAAAATTGCTGTCGATTTTCTTACCTGACTGAGCTCGAACATACTGATCTAGGGCATTCAAAGCAATTTTGACACCCTTGTCATCCAAGTGTTTTTGCAAAGCCTCAACCATCATTAGCAAGCTGTTATAAATACCTTGATTCGTAATCCAACCC
>NZ_JBFTQB010000720.1:0-3433 GCF_056398785.1 Paenibacillus sp. 01T422
AGCCTGTACTGCATGCTGTCCCGGTACGTGCTCGCCCGGAAGTTAAACCACCAATGTCCGCCGACGTGCACATTAGGGAAATTCCATGCTGCCTGCACGATATCCAGGTTATTCAGCTCCGAGGCAACGACAAGCTCAAACGGACAGGCATACGCTTCAAATAGTGCGGACAGCTTCAAGATACGCGCCGGATCATTCACCGGCACGGCTGTACCGCACCAGGAGCGTTCCACGCCGAGAAATAGCTGCACAAGCAACCCCCGCTGCTCAGCAGCAGCTCCGATTTCGTGCAAGAGCATCATCAGGATCTCATCTTTGGTGCTGTCTTGCCCGATGACGACTTTATTATTGGCGCTGGCATTATAGCTCGGCAGTGTTGTCATGATCCCCTTGACGCCATCCTCTTGGTACGCGTCCAACAATTGTCCGAGCTTCGCACGTGTCTCCACCAATGCCGCAGCTCGGTCACTCGACGCTTCGATTTCCTTCACCCATGCCCCCAATTTCCCATCAATCCTTGGGATGAGAATGGCATTGTGTTCCATGCCTTGAAACTCGGCATGCTCCGGGATATTCACGACGAACCGCCCGGCTTGCATACGGTTCGCTACCTCTTGCGCCCATTCAGCTCTCTGGGCAGACTGCTTGATGGCGCTGTCTGCTTCGAGGACGGAAGCCTTATCGCTGAGAGTTAGGCCATAAAGATCTTTTAAAATATGCGTAAACGCTATGTTCATCAAGGTATTTCTGGTTGCCTGGTACGCATCTAAGAACGCAGGGATCCGCACATCCTCTGGGAGCTCCATAGCATTTGCCGGATAACCTACTGCCTGCATTTCGCGAAACAGCCAGAAGTAATGGGCAACCTCCCAAAAATCTCTGGCAGCGAGGCGATCCCCCACTAGGTGCGTGTGAGTATCCAAAACCGGTTGCTGCAAAATATGCTTCGTGAACGTTTCCTTACTGAATGGTATCCCCATGCTCATTTCTATTTCCTCCTCCGGCTACTACGATATTTAAATGAATCATCCTGCAAGAATTTGATCAATTAAAGCCAATTCGTCCTCTGCAAAATGAAGCTGGTTCAAAGCTGCCACATTATCATCCAATTGCTTCACTTTGCTTGCCCCGATCAAAGCGGAAGTCACGTGCCCCTTGCGAAGAACCCACGCCAAGGCCATTTGGGCCAGACTTTGCCCTCGCTCCTGCGCCAAGGCATGCAATAGCCGTGATTTCGCAATTTTCTCCTCGGTTATGTCTTCAGGCCGCAGAAATACACTGCCCCCAGCTGCACGCGAGTCTGCCGGAATGTTCTCCAAATAGCGATCGGTGAGCAGTCCTCTAGCTAACGGGCTATAAGCGATCGAACCGATGCCCTCTTGTGCCAGCACATCCTGCAAGCCGTGTTCCAGCTTTCTTTCGAACATGGAATAATGCACTTGGTGGATCACGAACGGAGTTCCCAGGCTTTTCAAAATGCCCGCTGCCTTCTCGGTTTGTTCGGCATTATAGTTGGACACGCCAACATACAGTGCTTTCCCCTGGCGTACAGCCTGATCCAAAGCGCCCATCGTTTCTTCAAGCGGCGTTTCGGCGTCAAAACGATGGGAATAAAAGATATCAACATAATCCAAGCCTAACCGCTTCAGGCTCTGATCCAGACTGGCAAGCATGCTTTTCCGGGAGCCACGCTCACCGTACGGGCCATCCMACATGCGATAGCCTGCCTTCGTGGCGATGATCAGCTCATCGCGATAGGGGAGCAGATCCTTTTTCATAATCTGCCCGAACGTTTCTTCCGCTGAACCTGCCGGCGGCCCGTAATTATTCGCAAGGTCAAAATGCGTAATACCCAAATCAAAGGCGTGACGCGCCAGAGCTCTGCTATTCTCGAAGGTATCTACGCCGCCAAAGTTATGCCATAACCCGAGCGAGATCGGCGGCAACTTAAGCCCGCTCAATCCCGTCCGATGATAAGACATTTTTGTATATCGTTGTTCGTCAGCCAAATAGTTCATGAGAGAAACCTCCTAATAGGTACGAGCTTTTAGAATGACTATGAAAGGTAGAGGGTTGCCGTTCCGGAAGCTGGAATCGCTAACTTATGAATGCCTGCCGTGTATTCGGCGGACACCTCCTCCACAACCTCACCCGTGCATGATGTAATGACCACCTTAGTTGCCACAACAGTTTCCGATACCTCAATATAAAGGCCATCCTGCCTTCTGCCGTTCACCACAATCCACTTCGTTATGGAACTTGCCGCAGGAATGGGCACAATGCTGTCATGGTAAGCGACAACAATCCCTTTGTCCCCTTTAACAGAACGTACAAGCGGGTATAACAGCTCCGGATTCATCGGCTCAATCCTGCCGTCCAGCAGCAGATCCCGGTTCTCTTTCCAAAAAGCAAGCCAATAGCCCAGCATCGACAAGTGCTCGGATGGTAATTTATCCAGAAGCGCAGAAACTTGCGGTACGGAGAACAAGCAGTTAATCAGCTGGAGTGCGGCGCTTTCCACCGGATCTTCCGGATGCCACATAATCATATCCGCATGAGCTGCCGTATTTCCGCAAATCAGTCGAATATCCAGCGTCCGCACCCGGTTCTGAATGCTATCATTCGGACAATCCGACGCACGAAACATATTGCCGTACTTGCGCATGGCCGGGCCAATATACATTTGGCGGAACTCGATCATCATATCCGGTTTCAGCTCTCTCAGCCTGCCGATCGAATCCGTTAAGAGACGGTCGACAGCTGCCGGAATCGACTCATAGTCMTTCCCTTCAACCGTCGAGGGGAGCTGCAGTTCCGGCGAATAAAACGTATCGATGAAGTCCAGCTTAAATCCGTCGAGGTCCCATTCTTTCACTGCTTCTTCATATTTATGAATGATGTACTCCCGAACATCCGGGTATCTCGGGTCAAGCACGGCGGCGCCATGATTGTCATTAAAACGCAGAATTTTGTCTTTGAATTGATCCCACACATGACTGTATTTACCGATAAAAGGCACAGAGTACCATAGAATAAATTTCATGCCCAGGTGATGAACCGCATCCACATGTCGCTTCATATCAGGGAATTTCCCGGCGTATGCCTCCCAATCCCCACAGTAGGCATACCCTCTGTGATTATCCTCCGTCTGCCAACCATCATCTACGATGACGGCTTCCATCCCGAGTTTCTTGGCAATCTGACACTGCTGTTCAATCTGTTCATCCGTTACATTCTGGTGCATACTGTACCACGTTGAGTACATCGGTTCTTTGGCGGCAGCTGGGACGAAAGCAGGGCGATATTCCGGCATTGCGCTCCACCACTCCTGCACACCTTGCAAGCTTTCGTAGTAAGGAATCTCTCTCGTATCCACGAGAAGTTTGGCTTCATACGAACGGAATGGCGCTGTCGACTCGGCAAACAATTGGAC
>NZ_JBFTQB010000721.1:0-3429 GCF_056398785.1 Paenibacillus sp. 01T422
ATTTTAAGAGAGGTAACGATAAAGTGATTACATTAGATTTAATGAATACGACTGAATTCCAGGAGTACGTTAATTCTGCAATTAAAAGCTATGCAGATAGTAACGTCCAATCTGGTAATTGGAGCGAACAGGAATCTTTCAGTAAGGCAACGGAACAATACGCACAACTATTGCCGGATGGCGAGAAAACAGCTAATAACAAGTTATTTACAATTCGTTCTGATGGCCAAGAGGTTGGAATGATTTGGCTAGCATTGAAACCAAACAACAAAGGATTTATCTACGATATAAAAATTAGGGAAGATTACCGAGGACGTGGATTTGGCAAGCAAGCGATGGAAGATATAGAAACGGTGGGAAGAGAATTTGGCATAAGGAGTATAGGACTTCACGTCTTTGCTAATAACCAAATAGCGCGTAGTTTATATGAAAAGTTAGGCTATAAAGAAACGAGCATCGTAATGGCAAAAGAAATATAAACTCAATATTTTGTTCGACTAACGTAAGAACGTTTGTTAAAAAGAAACCAAGACGAGGCTGCCGGCATTAATCGGCAGCCTCGTTGAAGTAACGGGCAGATTAGTTGAGGAAGTCGTGTTAGAATAGGACGAGATTAGTTAGCTTCATAAGAGTAACTAATAAATTTATAAACATGGTTTCAACGAAAGCTAAACTTCTGACGAGGAGAATGCAGATTGGAAACAAATCGTTGTAGCATTAAAATAACTAATCAAGCTGACTATATTGATTTGTTGAAATTATACAATGACACTAAAGTATGGGATTACTTGGGCGGTCAAAGAAGTTCACAGCAAATTGAAGATAGAATTACAGAATGGATAAATCCCCAAGAAAACTGCCATTATTGGACAGTTAAAGAACTAGGTTCAGGTGCATTTGTAGGAAGCATTTTATTAACACCACATTATGATGGAGAATATACTCAAATTTCATATATGTTTTTATCAAGTTTTTGGGGTAATGGTTTTGCATTGGAGGCGGTAAGTCAAGTATTATGCCATTCTTTCGAAGATAAAGCATATAAAAAGATACTTGCTGAGGCGCAATCGGCAAACACTTCGTCATGTGCCTTATTAAAGAAACTTGGGTTTTATGAAGTAAAAAGAGTTACTCGATTTGATGCAGAACAAGTAATTTTTTCTATAGACCACCCAAGCCATAGGGTCGTAGTAGATTAAACTATTGGTGAACGTTTGTTCAATCACAGCAATGGGAGGCTGCCGCCACGATCGGCAGCCTATCGCTCACCTAACGGGAGGATACTGAGTGTAAGGGAGACTTCCGAAATCGTAACCTAAAGTTTCAAGTCTTCGATCTATGCTAAACTTACAATATAACAAAAATATCCAATTAACAAGGAGAGGAATGATCGTGGAAGCTGTACGTCAATTTGACTCGAATATCGAAAAAGTGCTCGAACACTGGACTCCAGCCTATGCCTTAGAAGAGTGCATCTATTTGCTTTTCTAGGATCGATAGATGCTCTTTATAATGGAGGAGCATGCTAATGTACATACTCATACTAAATAAGTGACTTTGATATGGCGCTATTCGAAACGGATTTCGAATAGCAGCTGCCATGAGCTTCTGAGCCTTTTCTTTAGCCCATTTTTCGGAACGACCTGTACATAAAACTGCGATCTTCTCGGTTAATTTAGCTTCACCGGCACTGAGAACGTCCTCAGACGTTGGAAAGGCTAACAAGGTTTGCAGCGACACCACAGAGTACAAAGCCCCGTAAACGCCCCTAAACTCTGGAAATACCTGATCTAACACCGCTTGGAATTGAAGTTTAATCTGAACAAATTGTCCCGTTACCGATTCATGCTGTCTTGTGAGATTGCGCAGATTTAGTAACTGCACACCTCTAGTCTTACGATGCTCGAAGTCCTCCTTGTAAAAGAATTCGCTTAAGGCATAGGTGCTCCAAGCGTTTATCTTTTTAGAAACAATGACCAGGTTTATATAAGATGGACAGCAGACTTTTGACTTTTCACAGGCAGGATTTCATCAGCGCTATTGGAGAAATCCCAGTGGCGCTTTTTTTGCGTTTATTAGGTGAAGCAAAATCAATGTGCAGAAAGAAAATATGAGGATTTTTAAGTTTTTATGTGAGTATTTTTAAGAAAAATATTGGATACTATTGTGTTATTATTGAGATGTTAGGTAGTACCTTTAATTAACAAATATCTACTGGAGGGAGGTTCCTTAGGTGAAATAATAAATTATGCCCAAAATGATACAATTTGTATCAAAATTCTTTTTGTAAACGCTGCCAGTTTTTTAGACAACAAAAGTGAATTGCTTGATGAGTCGTTAATATAATCTAGTGAAATCGATTTGGAGGACATGTATGAAGTGGAAAAAGAAAATATCGTTGACGCTTATGCTCCTTTTGGCGGTCAACAGCTTTGGCGCTTTAGGCGCATCTGCTGCCCCTGCTAACGGTTATCCGGAATGGAGTAACAATCCGGATATTTTCCAAGTGAACCGGGAACCTGCACATGCCTCGTTTATTCCGTATGGCGATGTGCCTTCCGCCTTGCATGGAGCGGATATGATCTCTGCGATGACGGACCATCTGTCCCCTTATTACCAATCTCTCAACGGACAATGGAAATTTAATTTTGCGAAGAACCCTGACGCCCGTCCTATAGACTTCTATAAGGATAGCTATGATACGAGTTCATGGAGTCAGATTAAAGTACCTGGCGAATGGCAGCTTCAAGGCTATGATTTCCCCATTTATACGAATATTACGTATCCGTTCTGGGGCAATGGCAACTCCACCAATGTTCAGCCGCCTGTCGCTCCTACGGAATATAATCCTGTAGGATCGTATAAGCGCACATTTACGATTCCGGACAATTGGTCCGGCCGGCAAACGTTTATTTCCTTTCAAGGCGTTGAAAGCGCATTCTACGTCTGGGTTAACGGCCAAAAAGTCGGATACAGCGAAGATAGCTATTCACCGAAAGACTTTAATATTACCCCGTATCTGAAGGCGGGCGAGAATACGCTTGCTGTCGAAGTCTATCGTTGGTCGGACGGAAGCTGGCTCGAAGACCAGGATTCCCTGCGATTAAGCGGCATTCAGCGCGATGTTTTTCTTTTCAACACACCTTCGGTTCATATGCGGGATTTCAGCGTCGTTACGGATTTGGATGCTTCCTATCAGGATGCTGCGCTAAATCTGAAAGTAAACGTCAAAAATTATATCAGCGACACTACGCCAGCCAATCATACGGTAGAGGCGATGCTCTATGACGCTAACGAGCAGCCGGTATTTACCGAGCCAGTCAAAATGGAAACAGCGTTTGGCGGCAACTCTGAGGTTCAGGTCAACTCTTCCAAACTAGTTGCCAATCCTAAGAAATGGTCGGCGGAAGATCCGAACCTGTATACGCT
>NZ_JBFTQB010000722.1:0-3418 GCF_056398785.1 Paenibacillus sp. 01T422
AACTGAGGATGACATTTTGGCCATTTGTCGAATATATAAATTTGAGTTTGTGAAATCTATCAGCGTACTTAATCCAATAATAAAGAATACGGTTTGATCAAATTGCTCTTCCTGAATGAAGAAGTCATCATGATCGGCGAATATGGATTTAATTTCCTGAACCATATTAAGCATAAATTAAACCCCTAATTTTAGACGTAGGATTAGTCTGAGCGGTAATTGGGATTTTTATGCAATTTATTTGTATTTTGCCCCCGATTGGGGAATATTACATATAAATTGAGTATGGGGGTCTATTAATGGAGCAACGTTTAGCTATCACTGAAAAAACAATGCATGTGGCCTTGCATCAATTTATCTTCCCCTTTTCCATTAATCGAAATGCCCAAAATCAATTTAAAGAACAATTGCTCAAAGATGAATTTATTCCTTTTTTGATATGCGAGACAAAGCAAGAAGAAATGTATTATGGCCCAGGGTACCATGTGTCTCACAGGGAAATGGAGCGATATTATCTCCCTTTCACAAGTAGCTTCTTATTTCCTCATGAGGAGGATAACGAGGAGGGGTTCAGACGTTATTCAAAACAAATGAATGTAGCATGTTCCCTTCACTCTCCGTATTTCAATTTAGCTTTTACGATTCACTCTGTTGACGTTATCCTTTGCCCTTTTGATCTTGGGTTTATCACCATTCGCACTGAACTAAAATGTGAGGATATCAATTATTCACTGGCACTGGAATTCGCGAAGCGTTTCAGAGTACTTCAAAATATGAATAAGCAAGATGACGAATCCTATATTCAATATAACCATTTAACATTTAAAGAAAGTGAATCGTTCATTTTTCATATTTTAGGGCCACATACCTTGGCTTTTTTGGACAAAGGACGACTAGACGAGGTCTACTTTGAGAAGTTGCCTTTCTTTCTTGATGAATGCATGTATGTTGAATGTTTTTATTCGTTAGTAGAAGGTTCAGAAATCTCTTTAGTGGACATTTATCGAGCAGCACGTATCGACGGGTTGGATAAAGAGGGTAGACCTTTTATCGGTGCAACCAATTTGAACTATATCAAATCATATAGCGAACGGCATTCATACGACCGATGGGGTCCAGATACTTATTTTATCACCGATGAAAATGCATTTTCATGTATCACTAAGCAATCACAACCAATCGCGGTCAAAATAGCCAATAAAATGTACGGAGAGTATTATTACGGCCTCTTGCTTAACTTATTTCACAAAATTGTGCTTCTCAAAATTTCAAACCAATACTCCCAAGTTCGATTGGAGCAAAACCAAGGTAAAATCGAAGAATTGATTCGTTCTATTACTGATTTTTCTGCCAAGTATTACTTTATTGAAGTCGTTTCTCAATCTCAAGGGAAAGAAATCTTCCTTCAGCTGCGCAAGTTCTATGGGAACGATGAGCTTTTTGTTGAAGTCAAACGAACACTGACAGACCTGTTTGAATATCAGTCCAATTATACGAATAAACGTGCCAGTTATCTGCTTCGCATCTTAACGATCTATACAGTGATTAGTGGCATATACGGGATGAACCAGGTAATTGAAGATTTAAAAGGACCGATTAACTGGAGAAAAATACATGATTATTCGGTATTTCAGTATTTTGCATTAGTAGTTGCTGTCTCAGGAATTCTTATCGGAATTAGTTTGGCCTTTGATTCTCTGCGGCAATTAATTAAAAAACGTAAATATTAAACAATAGCAGACTAATTTGAATAAAATCACGAAAAAGTAGCGCGGTGAAGCTAGTTGATCTACTACGGTTAACCGTCTACCTTTTTGAAATAATCATAAATTTTCTCTAACTTTTGCTGTTGATTGCCTCGTGGACTCTCCATACTGCCAAATTCAAAAAACTTTACCTTTTTAATGCCCACATAGTTAAACAGCGCTTTTTTCATTAACACTTTGTGAGCGTTATTTAGCCAATAGAGCGGATATAATACGGGTCCCTTCATACTTGAAATACACACCACTGACTTCCCCTTCAGAAGTCCTTCTGGCAGCATCCCTCCCGTATCCTTATAGGCAAATCCAGAAGCAAACATCTGGTCAATATATCCCATGAGCATTGCTGGAGGCCGTCCCCACCAGATCGGATATACGAATACAATTTTGTCAGCCCACTTAAGTTGTTCCCTGTACACAGCAAGATCAGGATCGGCGTGCATATCCCTCCTACGCTTATTTTCATTAAAGATCAGGATCGGATTAAATCTTTCCTCATATAGATCCAATACCCTCACATCACTTATTTTGGGATTTTCCCTGCTCCCCTGGACGACCTTCTGCAAAAATGCATAACTCAAGCTTTGGTGATTTGGATGCGTGTAAATGATCAGTGTATTCATTTCAACTCTCCTTTACTTATCTTTTGATAAGTAAATCCTAGCACACTTCATTTTTAGTTGTCAAATGATAATTGTTAATTGATAATAATTCTGCTATGATTTCAATATGAGGTGATCCTGTGGAGAAGAATCTACTATTTCAGAAATTCGTGACTTTCACGACCGCAGTCCACCAAGTAACGCATGATATGACGAAAGATGTGAGATCAGAATCTCTTACTCCCGTTCAATATAAGATTCTAGAGTACATTGCCGTCAGCCAGCCCGTTACACTTAGCGAAATTAGTGACTGTATGCATATGTCCATGCCAAACACAAGCCGTGAGCTTAGAAAATTGAGTGAAAAACAACTGTGTGAGAAGATTACCGATGCCGAAGACCGTCGCAAACAGTCTATCCGGCTTTCAAAAGAAGGTAATGCCGTTATGAGCGGGATATTTCAGCGTATTGAAACCCAGTTCGTCGAGAGAATAGGAACCCTCTCCGCTGAAGAATTGAAAGAGATTGAACGTGCATTGGATGTTTTGATGAACAAGGTATTCTATTAAAATGAAGGTCGTTTGTTCGTTCAAAAAGTCAACGAAAAAGCCACTTGCGGGAATTAAATTCCGCAAGTGGCTAACGATTCACAATTCCCTAGGGTTGCAGCAACATGACATAGAAATAGCCTTCACTGCTGTAACCCGGGCCCCGCGGTGTAGCTACCGGACTGTACAACTGCACTTGATACAATCCGCTGCCTTTGCTTAAAGTAAGCGGGATTCGGAACGTACCGTCCTTTACTCCCACCTGTTCCGTCGATGCAGAGGGAATGAAGCCGTGACCCTCTTCAAACTTGGAGACTCCAAATGCGAAGTTCGAATCCGCTTTCCCAGTGAATGTCAGATTCGAGGCATCGGTCTTTATATAGCCCACTTCAGTTTGATCCAGCTTGAAGCCGGGGATGCCGATATTCAGAGGAACCGTTTCGTAACTGGTCCTTACTGGATAGGAAGCCGAATACAGGATCCGGTTGCCCTGCACGACCTCTGC
>NZ_JBFTQB010000723.1:0-4890 GCF_056398785.1 Paenibacillus sp. 01T422
CTCTGGTATCGCTTCAGACAAATTATCAGGTTCGATGACTCCCATAACTGGATAGATGCCCTCATTTGATGAAGCCAAAAAAAAGTCCCGTAATGTAATCGCTATATCGCTTCCCAATATTTCCATTTCCTTGATTGCCTCCATTGGCACTTGTTCAAATGGATATTTCTTCTGTAGAATTTCTCTTCCATCCCCTCCTTTTACAACCATAATATACGTTTTTAATCGCTGCCGCGGATCGTGAGCAAAAACGTCAAGAACATCATTAATCCCGTGCTTGGCTAACGATTCACCTATAAAAATAACGCTGCGATGTGCGGTAAATAAAACACGGGAACTTTTTTTCTGAAGTTTTTCAAACGCTTCATTGGCATTAATGCCAGTAGCCGATATGACAAAAAAGTTCTCTTTCTGGCTGTTCCCGCCACTCCCTGGCCCCGCTTGACTCGAAGATGGAACTGCGATCTGTAGGGATAATAAGTATTCTCCATCTTTCGTTAAGTCAAAGGCTGTGCCCGAAATAAATGCAAGATCATTGATCTCCCTACGATCCCAACAACCGCTTGTGAGCAATACAGTGAATAGTATGCCGATGTATAGGAATGATTTCATTCTGAAGTTCCTTTCCTCACAACCGAACAAGTTCTAATTGTTATCCGCGGACTGCTTTCCTTGTTTTGGTCTTGGTTTTTGACCTTCTGGTTCACGGACTGGATTTTCGGATCCTGTTGCCTGTGGACGGCGTGTTTTAGCCCAAATAGGTGCTCGGAAGAATACATCTTTCAAATTCGAAAGTCTAAGTGGGGCTACTGGAGTAAAATAAGCAATACCGAATGAACGAAGGGATGTAACATGTAACAAAATGGCCAGAAACCCAAACACAATGCCGTAAAGTCCAAGCGAACCTGCTAGGAATAACATTGGAAAGCGAAGTAATCGAATGCCATTTGCAAAACTGTAGCGTGGAATGGTAAACGCAGCAATACCGGTGATGGATACGATAATAACGACTGGAGCAGAAATAATTCCCGCCTGTACAGCTGCTTGACCGATAACCAACGCCCCTACGATACTTATCGCTTGTCCTATTTGTTTGGGCAAACGAATTCCCGCTTCACGCAAGGCCTCGAATGTGATTTCCATCAACAAGGCTTCGATCATCGCCGGGAAAGGTACAGGCTCTCGCGACGAAGCAATACTCAGAACAAGATTAGTGGGAATCATCTCCTGATGAAAGGTCGTAACCGCAACATACAGTGGAGGAGCAAATATAGCGATGAAGATGAAAAGGAATCGAATCCATCTGACAAAAGTTCCGATGGGCCAGCGAACATAATAATCCTCACTTGCCTGGAGGCCCGTCCAGAAAGTCATGGGAACAATTAATACAAAAGGAGAGGTATCGACAAGAATAGCTACCTTCCCTTCCAATAATTCTGAAGCGACAACATCTGGTCGTTCCGTACTATGTACAAGCGGAAATGGCGAATAAGGGCTATCCTCAATAAATTCCTCTACATATCCTGAATCTAGGATTCCGTCAATTTTGATCCGCGATATCCTATCTCGCACTTCCTCAATGACCGTTTCGGAAGCAATGCCCACAATATACGTAATAACAACTTGCGTTTGGGATAGCTCCCCAAGTGTGAATGATTCTATTTTTAATCTTGAAGTTTTGATTATGGAGCGTATTAACCCGATATTCTTAGATATATTCTCGATAAATCCAACTCTGGGACCGCGAATGACGGGTTCAGATGACGGTTCGTCCAAGCTTCTTTGTGATTTAACATTCACTTTGACCATCATCGCATCGGAGTTCCCAACTGTGAGCACAGCTGCATGGCCATTTAGCACTTGTTTTACGAGGTCAGTTACTTTGGATGTAACACTCGTCATACCTATGGAGATGCTCTGATCGTCGAGCCATTCTGTTTTTAATATATCTTCATGTTTTTCAGATTTAGCTATCATCGGTTTCAAAATATGATCATTAATCAACTCATCTTCAACCAGCGTTGCAAAGTAGATGATCAGCCAATGATTTTGACCAGCTATTTGAACTTTACGAAATACGATATCAGAGCTGTTGTGGAATACACGTTTCAGAGTCCATTCATTATGCTCTAAATCATTGCTTAATCCCGCGCTCTCTTCATCTATAGATTGAAGTTCCTCAGGCATGATGGGATACCCAGGTTTCGTGCGCATCCACTTCCTAAACCATTTCACTGAACAGCCTCCTACAGAAACACGGATATATATAATTTCCCATTTTTACTCCGAAAATATTCTAAGATGTGCTGCCTGCTTCGTCGTCCATGAGGATTCGAGCTGATTGTTTTGTGTAATTGAAAAAAGGATGCCCCTCGCCATTTTCATGACTTTTGGGACACCCTCTATAATCGCATATTCGTTTAACTTAGCTTGCTTACCACTGACCAGCGTTTTGACCACCATCAACGTGAAGAATTTCCCCAGTGACGAAATTAGCAGATTCCAAATATACGATTGCATCTACAATATCCTGCATAATTCGTATGACATCTATCCGCGACGTTTCCCCCAAGGCTTAAATACGGAAAGTACATACATTGAAGCTAATGAAATAATCTGTAGACCTATGCCAATGAATAGTGACATCGTGTTTACTACCATAGCTCCCTGATTTGCTCCCTCTACTCCCACATCTGTTATTAGCGAAATTCCTTGCAGCGTCCATATGTACATGCCGATTGGTCCTAAGATAAGCGCAATTAAACTTAGTATTTCTTTCGCTATGATCCAATAATATTTCACTAAGCCCCAATGAGTCCATACGGATAAAAGCACTCCTGTCACTATAGTCCCAATAAACGAGGCTCTCACGGAAGTTTGGGATAAAACATGCATGGCCTTATAGCAGGAAAGGATTAAACCTGAATCATGGGAGCTCACTGCCGTTATACTCAAAATGAGAAATGTTACACTTGTACCGAACATTATAGCTGCAAAAAGGATATGTAAGCTTAAGAGCCACTTCTTCTGTGTCATATTTATCAATCTCATTATCCCGTAGTCTCCCTTGTAATAGTTGTATCTATAAGATAATAAATTGAAATAAACTCGCTCTAAACCACATATTAAAAATTCATAAACTGCATGATTAGTCGGACAAATTTGCTCCAATTAGAAACGGGATAAAGTTTGCTGTCATGAGCTGTGACAACAACTTTATCCCGTTATTCAAACCCAAAATTTAAAACATAGGCAAAGAAAAAAGACCCGCAACCTGCGGGTCTCCAAATACACGTAAAGCGGTTGGCGTTCATCTTAGTTCGATGTACGCTGTAACCAATCCTCGAAACGTGTCGTAGTGATACGTGCCTCGCCCTGTGGGACGAGAGAATGTTGGTTCAGCAGCACGCCATAGTAGCTTTCTAGCAGTCCATCTGTACCAACAACTGATAGCGCAACGTGATGTTTCACTCCAGCAGCTGCTTCAGCTTCAAGGAGATTGCGAGTTGATGTTTCAAAGAAATCCAATACAGCTTGATCTTCCCATGAAGGAGCGTTCGAAACGTCAACGACTACTTCCGCGCCGCTGATCGCCTCAACGAGTCCCTCACCCGTAACGGAGTTGATGCCTAAGGAAGGTGATGCCGCCACCACGTTATGACCAAGGTCACGAAGGTTGTTTACAAGTTTTTTCCCAATAAGTCCACTACCACCAATAACGACAATTTTCATAGTAATCCTCCTAGTTTTATGATTGAAATTTCTCTACTCTGTTGTCCTATCCAGTAATAACTGCCTAGTGTAAGTTAAATTAGTTCAATCCAGCTTTTGACAAACCAAATGCTGCGTCGGCCGAACCTGGAACTGTTTTGAAACCAACGTTAATTCTATTCCAAGCATTGATCGCCATGACGGAGAAGGTCAAATCTGAGAGTTCTTTCTCAGAAAACTGACCGCGAACTCGGTCATAAACTTCATCAGGTACACCATGCTCAGGAAGCTTGGTCAGGATTTCTGTCCATGCCAACGCAGCACGCTCACGCGGCGCGAACAATGTGGATTCCCGCCAAATTGGAAGATGATAGAGACGAAGTTCGCTCTCACCATGGATCTTGGCTTGTTTGACATGCATATCCACGCAGAATCCACATCCATTCATTTGTGAAGCCCTGATGTGAACGAGATGAAGGATTTTCTCTTCAATTGAACTTTCCTTCTCAGCGTTGCTGAAATCCATCATTTTTTTAGTGAACTCCGGTGATTGCTGCATGTAATTTATACGTTGTGTCATTTTTGTATACCTCCACTGTTTTGTTTTTTTTCGTAACACTATTAAGACAATTGGCATTCTCCATGTGTGACATCAATATTGCTTCACTTATATTTCCTGCTTTGGTTTCTGCAGATGGCCACGATAGCCAAAGGCAACGCTGAATTTGTAAACCTTGTTTTGATGCACAATACACCGATAATTTTCATCTTGCTTTTTAGTGTCCGTATCATAGACAAAACTCCGAAATCCCGCTTCTGGCAAGGGTCCGGAGTTTTATGCATTAGATGGATACATGCTTTAACTTATCTGGATTCACAATCACGAAAATTCTTTGAATGGAAATCTTATGGGAATCCCACTCAAAAGAAATAACGCCAGTTGGCACGCCATCTTTTGTTAGCAATATGCCCTGTTGATCATTGACCTCAACTAGCTGTGCCTTAGATTCGGGGAATCGTGCTGAAAGAGCCTGCAATATTTTAAGCACGCGCTCTTTCATGTAGACAGGAACTGCGGCTGCCGATACTTTGCCTCCGCCGTCGGCAATCAAGATGACGTCCTCAGTCAACAAGTCCACAAGGGACTGAATGTTGCCATTCGTAAGCGCAGAGATAAAT
>NZ_JBFTQB010000724.1:0-6291 GCF_056398785.1 Paenibacillus sp. 01T422
GCTCTTGCGTTCTTTCTTGCTCTTGCACTCTCTGTTGCTCTTGCGTTCTTTCTTGCTCTTGCACTCTCTGTTGCTCTTGCGTTCTTTCTTGCTCTTGCACTCTCTGCTGCTCTTGAGCTAGTCGCTGCTCCTGCACAACCCCTTGCTCTTGGCCACTTACACTACTTTGCCAAAGAATTCCGGCCTGATCCTGCCGATTTCCAGCTTCGTCACCTTGATTCCCCATTCGCTCTTGCATTATCTGCAATTGCTCCTGAAGCTGTGCGGCATGCTCATTAAGCGCAGTCTCCTGGGCACGTACTCTCTCTTGTTCCTTAGCTCGCTCTTGCTCCTGTTCTTGTTGTTGCAGCTCTTGTTGTTGTACTTGTAGTTCTTGCTCCCGCATCCGTACTCTCTCACGCTCAAGCACATGCATGTCCAAACGTTCCTGCATGCGAGTTTGCTCTTGCGCCTGAACCTGTGCATCTATACGCGCATGCTCTTGCCCTTGTGATTTCCGCCAAACACGCGGAGAATTCAACGCGCCTCGCCGGGTTTCAGTTCTTGCATTCACATTAGTCGTTGCGTGCATAGCAAAGGGAACCGTTGACGTTAAGCGAGACGCATTAATCGCAACTGGAACTTGGCTTGCTGCCAGGAAACCTCTGGATGATGAAGCTACAGGTTTGCGATCTACCCCCATATCGATTCCATGAGGTGTAGGCATTGTATCCATTGAAGATGGCGCTTCCTGAGAAGCGTTTCTTACTAACAAACTATTGATGAATTGCACCGCAGTCGGCGTCGTCCCTGTCGAAAAGGGGCCTTCACCAAGCTTTGGCAACATTCTGGGAGATGACGCCGACGAGCTTGCAGTTGCCACGTTTCCCGCAAATACCTGTTGATGGTGCATCTTACTGACTAGCTGTGGCTGAACTACGTCATTCAAAAATTGCGTCGCTATCTGCAAAACAGAAGGATGACCCGAACTTAAGTTTCCACTTAAGCCTGCACTTGCACTTGCGCCTACCCTTGCACTTGTATCGGCACTTAAACTTCCCCTTGCACTCGATGCAGCAGAAGAACCTGAGCCTTGTTTTTCCAACGCTCCTACAGATGACCTGCCTTCTTGAAACTGTTCAAGTAAACGCGATGTTTGTTGAATAGCCTCTACATGATTAGCCACGTTAATATGACTAGTCATAGATGTACCATTCAAGCCAGTGCGAGTTGCAGACTGATCGCCTTTTTCACGAATGTTATTTTTATGAAAAAGGTTAATGTTTTTAAGCTGTATGTTTACATGTTGCGTTGTATGTTGATGTCTGCTTACCGTTCGTGACTGCTGCTCAGGCRTTGAACGCCGACTGCTGCCAACCATCCCTACTGATGCAGCAATCTGCCCAATCGAGCGGTTGATTAACGGTAAACTTCCTTTATTAACGTGATTAATGAATGCGGGTTTGACCCTTTTCTCACTTGGGGATTCCGGGGTCATCTCTGGATGAATCATATGGTTAACGGATGACCTGGCTTCGAGCCGCTTCTTGCTTTTGCGCCCTCTTGGCTTAACCGGCTTCTCAGCTGGCTGCTCATCTTGCAGATGAACTGAAGTGACATATGGCGGACTTGAAGTTCTATGCGATAACGCTTGGGCTGCCGGAATCTGATACCCGGCATTCGTCATAAGCTGCTCAATCTGACGAATGGTTTGTTGCTTCGTGATGAGCGGTGCTGATTCCGGATGCTGCAAGTTTTGCAAAAGCAATTCCAGCTGAATAACCCATGCTCGATCATTCGGATCTGTTAATGCCGCTAATTGTTTACGGCTGTGCCTACCATTTTGCTTAAAAATAAGGGCTAACAATCCTAAATAGTTGTTTCGCCAGAAACCATATTTGCCCAAAATACCTGTCGCAAATTGATTTGATTCCCTTGCAGTACGTCCTGCAGAGCTGCTGTTCGTCACCGAAGTCTGCCAAACAGCTTTATTGGCCTTTTTCCTCTTCGCCTGGGGTTTATTTGATTGTCGAGATTTCATAAACAATCCCCCTATGAGTTGTGGCCTCGACCCAATTATTTCTTACTTTTTAAAAATCGTCTTCAAACCTTCATGGACCAGCTCAATAGACTCGATTGCTACACTTCCGCTGGTGGCGTTTAGATCCGGCCCGTTCCATTTCACAGGGAATGCTCCAAAGAAATTCCAACGGCACATCTCCGTCCCTGCTTGATTATGCAGGATAATGGAGCCGTTTTTTCGTTTGATTTTACCTTGAGTAACGCTATCGTACCATTCCCACAACTCACTGGAATTGGTGATGCCTCTTTTGAGCACAATGTTCGGGTATTTCGTATGTTCGATCATGTAATGAGGGTGCGAGTTGACCCCGCCTTCCCATAACGGCTTCACTTCTGTCTCCGACTTCATGCCGGTCACTTCAGAGAAACCTCCAACGATCAAGCCATCAAGCTCTACCACGAATCGAAATGCGCTGCCAACATTATGCGGTTTGGATACTTTCACTCGTTACTCACCTCTTACCGAACACATCAAACGGGTTGTCAGGCTGCTTTTTACCATCGTCATTCAGATTGCGGTTGATGCGGGAAATTTCCTCACACCACGTTCGGCGTTCCTTGTGTTCCATTGACATGATTTCATCATGCGTCCAATGAAAATAGTAAGCAATAAAGCCCGCTTCCTCATAGATCTTGTCAATGGGATATCCGGTTATGCCCCCGCCATCTCGTCCAAAAAAGACACGTCCACATCGAACTCATGCTCACATTTCGGACAGCTAGTGTGCACGCTCGGCACTTCCATTTCATTAATTTGACGATAAAAGTTTTGCAGGAATGCGAGAT
This sequence comes from Paenibacillus sp. 01T422, assembly GCF_056398785.1. Classification (NCBI taxonomy): domain Bacteria; kingdom Bacillati; phylum Bacillota; class Bacilli; order Caryophanales; family Paenibacillaceae; genus Paenibacillus; species Paenibacillus sp. 01T422. Next base: position 2,848 of record NZ_JBFTQB010000724.1, read on the forward strand.
CCGCTGTAAAAAATTTCTCAACTACTCTTGTATCAATAGCACGCAGATCACCAAGGTTCGTAATAACACGCGTTAGTAAGATAATTGTCAGATAGCCAGGGTTTTGCTGAACGCGTTGATCACGCATAGGCAGGATTTCGTCAGCAGCTGTTGCTAAACGCATAACGCCTCTTTTGTGCAGGTTACCATTGTCATCGACATATCCTCTAGGCAGTTCGAATTCGTATTCTGTTTTGAAAGCCATGATGGTTTCCTCCTTATGCTTTAAGCTGAAAAAAAGAAGAGATAGGAACCGGAGACTACTGCTCCGGCGCCTACTCTAACAATCGTTACTTCGTACGTGTCATACCTTCATGAGCAAGCTCTAAGCTTTCAATGGCAACTTCATTGCCTGTACCTTTGAAGCTTGGTGCTGAGTACTTAGACGGCCATGCTTCAATAACCTGCCAAGTTGCTACGTCGCCGCCTTCTTCGTTGATCGCGATGATCGTAACGGTTTTGCGGGCAACTTTCCCCTGAATGGACTCGGACATCCAGTTGTACATATCCATGGAGTCCGTAACCTCTCCAAACACGCGTTAAGAACGCATCGATGGTTCGTTGTACACGAGCCCAAAGCTGTTCATCATTCGGTTCGAAAACAACCCAGTTCGTGCCATTCTTGATGGACTCTTCAATAAAGATGAACAAACGTCTAACGTTAACATATTTCCATAAACCGTTAGAGGACGTTGTACGAGCACCCCATACACGAATACCTTGTCCGGCAAAAGCACGAATCAAGTTAACGCCTTGTGGGTTCAAGATATCTTGCTCGCCTTTGTTATATTGGCAGTCTAGACCAACGGCACCGCGAACGACTTCGTTAGCAGGCGCTTTTTGTACGCCACGCGTTTGGTCGGAACGGGAGTAGATACCAATGACAGACCCTGATGGCGGGATGGAAATATTTCTTTTATCTAATGGATCGAACACTTGAAGCCAAGGATTGTACATCGCTGCGTAAGAACTGTCAAAAATGTTGCGGTGCGTCATAACGTCAGCAACTTTTGTTTTCTCGCGCGGAATGTCCAGAACAGCGAAACGGCTGCCTAGGTTTTCACAGTGAGCAACCAGAGAAAGTTGAACGGTAGGCTCAGTTACACCAGGAATTGCCATAATGCTGACAACATCGTTGTCGATGAAGGACTGAATCCCTGTACGTTTACCAGGTCCACGGTCTACACCCATGAAGATATCAGGCGTTACTTGTGCGATGGAACCGTTGCTTCCGCCTGACAGGGCGATTTGGAATTTCCCAACCGCTTCATCTTCGCCGGAAAGCACTTCAAAAGGAGCGATAGAGCCAAGATCTTTACCTTCTGTCAAATCCTTCACCGTGATGATGTTGGAACGGGAAATGATTTTCTCGATATGATTTGCTGCTGAGATGTTCAAGGATACTTTCTCGTAAGTCTCAGCTTCATCGCCGTAGAATACATGCAACGTGAATTCGCAAGTCGTCAAAACCTTAGCAGGAAGCAGACCAGCGTCTACAACATCGCCTTCCAGTTCTTCGGCAAGTTCAATGATGTTATCTTGGGATGCGATGACTTTGTTGTATTGCTTTTTGCCAGCTGCTTCGAAAGCAACGACGTCGCCTACGTTAAAGCCAGCGTTATTTTTTACACGGTATTGCGTTTCGCTAAGCGCTTCGTAGATTTGTGTTTTGGCTTTGCTGGATGGCACAACGACGATACGAACTTGGTTGCCCCATGTTCCAGGGTTTTTGGAAGCAATTTGGAGAACTGCGGATTCTTTGTTAGTTTCCGCTTTGTTTGTTGCTACTTTCGCGTCAGTTGGCGCTACACGCATAACATAACAGCGGGAACCTCCGTTTAAGTAAAAATGCTCAACAGCGTAAGAAAGGAAGCGATACTCGCCGAATTCGTTCTCGGACAAGTAGCTGCCGAATAAACGATGAAAATCAGCTACGCTCGTAACCAATTGAGGGACACCTTCAATTTCCCCTCTTTGCGCAAGCCCTATAAACCCGGCCGTACTTGTGCTTGCACCTTCAAGCGGTTGCGCACCGCTGTCAAACTCTTCCACATAGACTCCAGGTGATAAATAGTCAGCCATTGTTCCCCAGTTCCGTCAATATGGCACTAAAATAAATGACACAGCCATAGACGTGAAACCAGTTCTCTCCTTTCTGCTTGTCATTTTTGTATAGAAGATGGACGTGTCCATTCTACTAATTAGGGTTAGGTCAGACGAATAATGCCAAGATTGGTGGTCGTTCCTTCAGTTACCAGAACTTCCTTCGTCAAATGCTTATTAGAACCATATGTAATGACCAAATCTGTCTGAAAAGCCGAAATCCGATTGCCACGAAAAGCAATCACGGCCTCTCCGCGTTCTGTTACTCGTGTTTCTTGGACGGGCAGCAAAAGAGAGCCTCTAGTAAACGCTTTAGTCAGCTTTGTCCTTAACTTAAAGCGCTTCTGATGCTCAATTACTTCCGCAATTTGGATTTGCTCCTCTGCGGCTTTAGTACCTCGTCCTCGAAGTATGTAGGTATCACCTGCAGAAATAACACCTGTAAACGCTCCTAGTGTTATCTCCTCCGCTCCCTTCTCCAGTTGATCTGCCATAACGCGAGCTCGGGCGCACTCTTCGGTTAGAATCGTGGCCTGCAAACTGGCATTGCGCACTGGAGCTCCAGCCGCATCCTGAAGCATGGCTCGGATGAGTCCAGCACCTTGGGAAAACGGATAGGAGGGCAACGGTTTTAACTGAACAACCTCTATAAAATTGTCGGTTCCTATAGTGATTAGAGTCTGTTCCTGAAAATAGTGCTCGTTGCTTACCATAAGACGGTATTCACCGGGCGGTAAATCATTAAATATATAGGAACCATTCGATTTACTAATTGCTTTCGAACGGGTGCCTTCTAAAAATACGGTGGTCGTCTTGCCAAGAGGATTCTGTGAGGTCATGGCATCGATTAAGCAAACAACTAAGGATACACGGGTTTTCAATCGTGATACGCGAATAAGTTCCACTACCCAGCCCCCTAGCCTTGTATGCGAAAATCGGTTTCCGAAACTCTTTTGGTGGTCTTGATGCGGGTTGAGTCAATGTTGACAGGCCCCACTGTATAGCTGACTGAAAGTCTGTACGGGGTGTCTGCGAAGTTCCACATGTTAAGGATGCTTTCGCCTTTGTGGGGCTCCATCACGATGCGAACTTCTTCGTCTTTCTCAGCAAGCGTTCCTACGGTCATAGAGCCTCTAAGTATGGAATGATCATAGAGCACTTGCATGGCCCGTCCCAAAATCCGATGCTCATCGAGCGCTCTGGATTGAAGCTCAGCCGGTGAATGTACCGTCAGCAAGTAGCTGAGATCTACCACCATGGGAGGGTATTGAATCTGTGTTGTCCCCCGGGCAATCATATGGG
>NZ_JBFTQB010000725.1:0-3410 GCF_056398785.1 Paenibacillus sp. 01T422
ATTTGATATCGTTACACTATTTGATATCGTTACACTTTGACGGTTCAGAGGAGGGATTGTTATTAAACCATTGGTCATAATAGCAGCATTACTACTAGTTACTGGTTGTTCGAGTAATAATTCGACAAACAATCAAATGAATGCTAAACAAACGAAGCTTGAAACTCATGCTCCTAATGCTGCTTCAACGTCAACCCTAACGCAAGCATCATCCATTTCTACTGCGGGTGCAGGGAAATCACCGATTACGATTAAMCAAGTACCCAATGAAGCTTCGAATTGGCTGGATTGGTTCCAAGGCAACTATGCACCAGCAGAAAGCCCAGCGAATCAAGTTGTAAATCCACAACAGTCCGCCAGTCCTCAACAGTCCGCTAATCCTCAAGAGTCCGTAAATCCATCCCAATCTGAGCAGCAAGTCTTGGATCTGGTGAATCAAGAAAGAACGAAAGCAGGCTTGAATTCCCTTAGCTTGAACAGTAGTCTCTCGAAAGTAGCAATGGCTAAGGCTCAGGATATGTACAACAATAATTATTTTGATCATCAGTCTCCGACTTATGGATCCCCGTTTGATATGATGACTGCATTCGGGGTCACATATAACTCTGCAGGGGAAAACATCGCCAAAGGCCAGGGGAGCCCGACGGAAGTGATGAACCAATGGATGAACAGCCCTGGTCATCGTGCCAACATCCTGAATAGCAGCTACACCCAAATCGGGATAGCTTACTATAACGGCGAGTGGGTTCAAGAATTTATTGGCTAGTAGATCAAGGACTTCAAAAAAGAGTGCAGAATACGCCGCGGATTTAAGTTCTTGTCAATCCGACACAAAAAAACATATCCGCTAGCCAACCATACCCCAAGAGACAGGCGCTGCCAGTCTCGCAAGACCAAAAAGCCAGACTTCKGGTCTGGCTTTTTGGATGCTTATTTGGATTTGTCGAGTGACAAGAAAATAGTCCGATAACTATCCGCAGAAAATGCGGTTTTTTTATTTTATCGCTGCGGTTTAGCCTTTGAGAGCCGAGAGAAGGTAGATGAAATCGTGAATACTGCGGTCTCCTTAGGCGGGAAATCGTACGAAGAACCTGAGGATTATGGATTCATGTATCATTGGGCCTTCGAGGACTTGGACGGCCATATGTGGGCAATCAACTACATGAACACGGATGCAGCTCAAGGTTAAGGATAACGGAGTGCGCACTCATACTTGGATTAACAATGGAAGACGCCGGGTACTTTCCCAGGCGTCTTCTTCGCAATGATTAGTTTTGTTCGGTTTTCAATAAAAAGTATCATTTTTTGATACATTCAGCAAATAGAATCAATCTTGTAAAAGATAAAGGCTGACGGGCAAGAGAAATAAAGGAGGAAACAAATGAGCAAGATTGCTGATGAGGTAACAATCTCAAAAGAAGAAACCCGCCCCAATCAAAAAGTTATCACTTATTGGGTTGCCACTGTGCTGCTTGCATTCGTTGAGGGGAGTGGAGGAATCGGGGAATTAACCCATCAATGGGGAACTCTCGATACAGTGAAGATAGTAGGGTATCCTGTGTACTTTTTGACCATTCTCGGGATTTGGAAAGTACTTGGGACGATAGCCATCCTCGTGAGGGGATTTTTGCGGCTTAAGGAATGGGCGTATGCAGGCATGTTCTTTGGAATGACAGGTGCTGCTGTATCTCATGCATTCGTGGGGGACTACGGAGCTTATGCGTACCATATTTGGAGCACTCTTGCTCTTGCTATCCTAGTTCTTGTTTCATGGGCGCTGCGTCCGAAGAGCCGCAAACTTTAAGGAAGCGATGAAATGATCAACCGTCTTGTCTTGAAATTACGCTGTCTTTAACCATCCATTCAAAGAGGGGAGAAGGTGATCTGAACGAGAAAATCTAATTAAAGAGCTGTCCAATGACACAAAAGTACCTACATAAACCAGCTTGAGAAAGTTTGTGAAATCAAGCTTTTATTTTTTTTAGCGCCTACATTATAGGATTCTGAATCTTGTAGTACAATTAAACGAACCATATTCATTCTTCCGAAGGGACTAATTATGAATGTTGTGAAAGCTACAAAAGGTGATCTGAACGCATGGTTGGAAATGGCTGCTGAAGTTGAAGACTTATTTGGCCCAATGATAAGCGATCCAAGATTTATTCAAGCTATAAATCAAGAAATGAAAGCAGCTGGCATACGATTGCAGATGAATTCCATGGTTGGTCTAACAATAAATTAGCAATAACATGTGATGAATTTTTGAAATGGGACAACCATGTGGAAAACTAGAGACTACTTCCCCAAAATGTGCCGTTTATTGAACTAACGAATAATGGAGGCTGCCGGCATAAACGGCGGCCTCCATTATTCGGTTAGTGGGCAGGATAATTCGAATGATTTAGAGAATTACCCAATATATGTTAAATGCACATTAGGGGGATTCCTTTGAAAATTCAAGCTGTTTTTATTGACCGTGATGGAACATTAGGTGGAAACGGTCACTTTATTCATCCTCAAGACTTTGAGTTATTCCCTTCATCTCTAGCAGCATTGCAATTATTAAAAGAACATGGAATTAAAATATTTGCCCTTACTAATCAACACAACATATCTAAGGGATTGGCGACAGAATTAGAATTTCAAAAAGAATTTGATAGTTATGGATTCGATGCAGCATATATATGTCCTCATGAGCCAGAAGAAGGCTGTGAGTGTCATAAACCACGACCTGGGATGCTTCAGAGGGCTGCTGCTGATTATAAACTAGATCTGACACATTGCGTTGTTATTGGTGATGTGGGTTCAACAGATATGCTGGCAGCTGCTGCAGTAGGAGCCAAAAGAATTCTTGTAGAGACAGGCTGGGGTAAACAGTCTTTAGAAAAATACCGTCACAAATGGTACGAGCATGCATCTCCAGATTTTATTGCGAAGGACCTATTAGATGCAGTGATCTGGTTAGTTAGTAACATTTACAGACAAGAGCAGGTATGACTCGCTAAGCCAATGCTGAACGAAAGATAAACAGTGAAGGATTACCGAGTAGCAGCCCTTCACACCCTGCTAACGAGCAGATATCCATATACTGAAGGAAGTGTAGAAAAGGATTTAAGGTACTACAAAAAGATAGTACTCCCCAAAAAGAAAGTACAAATGTTAAAATTCCCTTATAATACCGTGAAGCACAGAAAAAGATGGACGTTGAATATATATGTAGGTTGCCTAATCTTCCAGTAACAAACCTGATTATTTTTATCTGATTCAGAGAGGTGAGAATATGGAGACGAACGGTGTCCATGTATTTAAATATTTGAAGTATGTATCTGAAACAACCGATCAGAAGGCGATCCTTCGCAATTTAATGGAAGCCTACGGGAGTGCTGTTTGGAATTATGCATATACTATTT
>NZ_JBFTQB010000726.1:0-4245 GCF_056398785.1 Paenibacillus sp. 01T422
GGAATGCTCCCCATCAACACCGTCGGCAGCGGCAAGCCCGATACCTTGGAGATGCAATAAGCAATGAGCGCGCTGAACAACAGCAGCAAGACTGTCATAAGAATCATGCTTGGCAATTGCTGCCCCATCTCTTGCAGTGTATTGATCGTGAATGTTAAGCCAATGGAATAACCGATGATAATCAGTGCTGTGTCGCGTAAATAACTAGGCCAAAGTGGCCTTACCTTTTTCAAAAAGCGAGCTCCCAAGAAAGCAAACATCATCGGTCCCAAGAGCCAAGGTAAGGGAGAATGAATAAAAGTGAATAACGTCCCCCCTACAAGCGACAATGCAAGTGTGACGATAAAACGAATCACGACTGCTCAGTCAATTCGGCAATACGTTGATTTACATCACTCTGTATGTGACCGCCGTGATAACAGATAACGGTCTCGATGTCGAAGGCTAACAGCTTCTTCAGCGATCTCAGTGCCTCTTCCATATTAGGTGTAACGGCTGCTCTTGGCCCCATTAATTCGCCATTATCGACGACCATGGCATCACCGGCAATCAGCGTTTTGCTCGCATGATGGTACAAACAGACATGCCCTGGCGTATGCCCCGGCGTATGAATGACGGTTAGGCCGCCTGCGATAGGCAGCTTCTCCCCATCCGCAATCGTACACTCCACGTTGGGGTGCGACGGATATAGAAAAGTCTGCTCGAATTGGTTACGGGTCACTTCCGTCAGCTGCCCTAAGAGAGCAGTCAGCCTTTCGGGGCTTACCTTAATCATCGGTTTCGCTCCATTAATGACGTCTTTATCGTCTTCATGCGCGTAGACGATTGGAGATTCGTCCTCAGCCGCCAGAAACTCGGGCAGTCCGCCAACATGATCGATATCCTGATGCGTCAAAATAATAGCGCGCAGCGGGACATTAAGAGCGCCAGCTTGCTTCGCTAACTCCCGAATTGCAGGAGCAGAACCCGGCATGCCCGTATCGATTAATACCCAGGATTCCTTGTCAAACAGAATGGTCGGATGAATCGTCATAGGTCCCAAATTTAATGCCAACATTTCAATACCTTCAGCTATTCTCATGTGATTGCCGATGCCTATCCCGCTTGTCATCAGATATTGTTAGATCAAGCAGCCGCTCTGGATCGTGGTGGAGCACAACTGAGTCTAACTCCGAAAGAAAAGCTGCGGCGGAAGATCGAATTCCAGTTGCAATATACCGTCGAGAATCATCTGTTCATGATCGACTTCAGAGAACTGCCCATAACGACCAACGAACAATTCATCGCCGCATGGAAACGGAAGAAAAACGCGCTGCACACTTGGCGCCGCGAACTGCTCATCGAAACATATGGGAAGCAGATTGAGCCTTACATTTGGGATATTGTTTCCATTTTTCGGGGAATTCATGTCGAATATTTAACTTATGTCCAGCAAAAGGTAATTGCCTTACCTATGACCGAGTTGGCTGCATTCATCGTCGATCGTTTGGATGCTTTAATCGATGATTTCATTCGGACAGCGCCGAAACCCGTTATCGATGAGACCAATACGCATTTCAACTATTTGAATCCGAGCGATTCTCCTGCCCGTCAAACCACGATTGAGCAGCTGATGACATTAATGACCGTCAAAATTGGCGAGCTGTCAAAGCCGGACAATATACGCGAGGAGCTTCAGAAGGTTACCGTATTGCTGGAGGCGGAGTGCGTTCGGCAAGTTCCCAATCCAACACTCATCAAGGTGTTCATCACCTATCTCGATGTTATTCCTGAACTACGGCCCCATCTTCGTCAGCTCAACTATCTCCTATCTTAATCGGCACAGCTCACTCATCAAAAATGAAAAAGAACCCCGCAATGATGAACTTCATTGCGGGGTTTCTTGACTTTCGTAGTGGCTCTTCCCCGCCTTAGGTCCTGTTCCCAAAACCGTCATAGGTCCGTTTTCGCAGAACCTTGCAAGAGCTACAATTAAGACATGGAAACGAAAACAATAACATTTCACATATCGCAAATTGGAGAGGAGCAATACACATTATGAATAAATTATTCCGTTCTAGAACAGACAGCAAGTTAACAGGGCTTTGCGGAGGACTAGCAGAGTGGCTTGGATTAAATGCAACGATGATTCGCTTGTTAGTCATCATCGCGGCATTGTGCAGCTTCGGAACTGTCGTACTTATCTATATGATCGGTTGCCTGCTTGTCCCTAAAGCGCCGCAAAGCCACTACGATTTTACACCTCCATATCACAATTAAAGGCTAGACATGTAAAACGTCAGTGAAAACTGGCGTTTTTTCTTGTATATCCGTACCTTAAAATGCGGCGATGTTCATATCATGTAAAGATAAAGATCCATCTAATCTTGGCTTGAAGCGGCAGGAGGACAGTATATATGCCTGTATGGAGCGAAGTGAATGAGGAAATTCGCCGCATGCGTGTTAGACTCGAGCATTGGCAGCATCAAGACGGCTCTTGGCGATTTTGCTTTGAAAATAGTCTATTAACCGACGCTTACATGATTGTCGTCCTTCGGACATTGGAAATTCCTCAGGAGGCGCTGATCAAACAATTGCATGATCGGATCGCGGCTGAACAGGGATCGAATGGCGCATGGAAAGTCTATCACGACGAAGCGGAAGGCAATTTGGACGCCACTGTGAATGCCTATTTTGCGCTATTATATTCGGGCTACAGCCATAAAACTGACGAAACGATGATGAAAGCAGCACGCTTCATCTCTTCTAAAGGCGGAATCAAGCAAGTGAAAACCTTGCTTACGAAGGTATTCCTGGCAACTGCGGGACAATATCCATGGCCCTCCTCAATGATGATTCCGCTTGAATTTCTATTGCTGCCGTCGACAGCTCCGATCAATTTTTTTGACTTCTCCGGCTTTGCCCGCGTCCACTTTGCACCCATCTTGATCATGGCTGACCTCAAATTTGTCAGGAGAAATGCGGCAACACCGGATTTATCAGACCTAACTCACCCTGTCCGCAAAGATCCTGCGTCCCCCCGTGGTTTTCAGGAGCTACTGAATGAAGTTCATAGTGGTATTAAGCAGCTAACAAGCCTTCCCCAGCAGCTTCACAAGCGAGCTGTTCGATATGCGGAAACCTATATGCTTGAGCGCATCGAAGCTGATGGAACGCTGTACAGCTACTCGACGTGTACACTGTTAATGATCTTGTCATTGCTCGCGTTAGGTTATGACAAGAACCACCCAACCATTACCGCTGCTCTGAGCGGTCTCTACTCGATGCTGTGGAACATTAACGGAAGAGTTCATCTCCAAAACTCACCTTCCACAGTATGGGATACCGCGCTGCTCGCCGCGGCACTGCAGCATGCAGGTACTCCACCAGAGCATCCTTCTATTGCGAAAGCAGTGCACTATCTACGCGGTTTACAGATGACTAAATTAGGAGATTGGAGCGTCCATGTCGCCCATCCAGTCCCCGGCGGCTGGGGTTTCTCCGAATCTAACACGATAAATCCCGACGTGGACGATACCACGGCCGCTTTGCGGGCCATTCACGCAACCACACAGCGTAATCCTGAGTTTCAAGACATATGGAACCGCGGGTTAAACTGGGTAATGTCTATGCAGAATAAAGATGGCGGCTGGCCCGCTTTCGAGAGAGGCGTTACGAATAAGCTGCTGACGCTGGTCCCTGTTGACGGCGCTTCCGCAGCTGCTATCGATCCATCTACCGCGGATCTTACCGGTAGGACATTGGAATTCCTAGGCGCAACGGCCGGCCTAGATATCAATCAAACCTTCGTACGCAGAGGTGCGGATTGGTTATTCTCGAACCAAGAGACGGATGGTTCGTGGTACGGCCGCTGGGGAATCTGCTACATTTATGGCACATGGGCTGCATYGACAGGGCTTATAGCTGTTCGAATGAAGCCAGATCACCCTGCCGTTCGTAAAGCCGTCGATTGGCTGCTAAGCATCCAAAACGAAGATGGCGGCTGGGGCGAGTCCTGCAGTAGCGATAGCTACAAACATTACATACCGCTCGGGGCTAGCACGCCCTCCCAAACTGCTTGGGCGCTCGATGCACTTATCGCGGTATGTGAAGAACCTCTGCCTGCCATTAACCAAGGCATGCAACATCTGCTCCACCTGCTGAGCAAGGATGACTGGACGACGCGGTATCCGACTGGAGCCGGGCTGCCCGGCAGTTTTTATTCCCATTATCACAGTTATCGGTATATCTGGCCCTTACTCACGC
>NZ_JBFTQB010000727.1:0-5163 GCF_056398785.1 Paenibacillus sp. 01T422
CTATTGGACAAAGCACAATCATATTAAAAGTCGTAGAGTTTGCTAAGCAATTTTATATCAATAAATGCAATATACATGATTGCAGGAGGCTAGGAATAAGTGTTGGCGGTGCGAAATACGTTTATGTGAATGAAAGTGAAATTCACCATATTAAAGGAACCGCGCCCCAAGGAGCAGTCGATATTGAAGACATGTATGATTTTAACCAATATATATATATGGACAGTAATAATATTCATGATAACGCGTCATACAATATTATTGCAGTTGCCGGAAGACATATAAGTATTACAAACAATGCGATAAGGGGCGGCACGCTTGCAATTAATGAAAACGTAGATAAGGTAGTAGTAAGTGGCAATGATTTCAGAGATATCGGTGGATCACTTGCAGCAGAAGTCATACTTTCGAATAATCATTTTTATGCTTCAAAAGTTACGTTATCCCAAGGCAGTAGAGAAGCTCTGGTCAGCGATTCCCTTTTTCATAATAGCCCTCTTAATATTAGCAGAACCAAAGCATATTCCGTATTGCTAGATAATTGTAGTTTTTATAACGATGGTGATTACTATAATTCAATACCGAATTTAGGGTCTACGCTTTTATTTTCTACTGAACCTCAAGCGATTTCGAATTGTACAATCGAAGGTGGAGGGCCGAAAGGCGGCAGCTTGACATGGGTGTCGAAYTCAACAAAAAATGGATGGTTATTCAACAACGTTTCTTTTATTAACACTAAACACAATCAGAGTATTGTAACTGGGTTGCCTCCGGGATATTATTCGGATTGTACGTTTAAGAACTCAGGCCCAATTTCAACAATAAATAATCCTCTAGCGGAGTATCAATTCAATAATTGTTCATTTGAGTGGGATGGATATACGCTGCTTACATTTGATCAGAACAAGAAAAATGCATTATTTGATATAAGCGACAGCTACTTTGTCGGTAAAGATAGTACGGCATTTCTTTTTAGAGATGTCGGCGGTGAAGTCGTGTTCAATCGTAATACATTTAACTATAATCCAACGAACACTGGAACCATGATTGATTTTTGGTGGCCTACTTTTGTAGCAAAATCATTCATCATGGATGGTAATATCTTCAAGTCATCCAAAGTTATGAAAGCAATAAATGCAAGCGATCCCATATCTGCATTGACAGAGATACTGTTCAGTAATAACGTAGTAAAAATAGCCAAGATAGAAATACTAGAGTACCAAACACACGTAAAAATAAACAACTATATAGACGGTATCGTAGATCCTTATTATAAACTTGCTAGTCCACCTACTTCTGGAAATTATAGGCGTGGCCAACTCATTTACAACACAACTCCACTTACAGGCAATTATATTGGATGGGTTTCTACACTGGCTGGAACAGCAGAGGACACGGTTTGGACTGCGGATACTTCCTATCCAATAAACACCTATATATTTGCCAATGGGAAAGTTTATAAATCTAATGTGGCAGGTAAAAGCGGTAAAGTTCCACCTTCGCAAACCAGCGGTACCTCAGCGGATGGAAGCATCATATGGGAGTTCGTTGATTTGCTGGCAGAATTCAAACCATTTGGAATAATAAGCTAGGAGAATACTAGCATAGAGGCCACTGTGATGCTGAGAGTGGCCTTTTTTGATTTTATAAATGCGCGTAGCATGAAAAGTGTTTTGAAAACGATGTTGACACGTTCTCTATAAAGAACTAAAATGAGGTTATATAGTTGTTCTTTATTGAGAATTTTATGTGTGTTTGCAGCGTTGTATTCAAAAAAATTTACCCATGTGTTCTTAATAACATACAACTACCGGTGATGCCTCCTGACCGTTATCAACGGAGGCACTCGGCCATGCTGTGGGTTGAATCGACCTTAGACGAGATTATCTTTATTAGTCTTCATTGACTCCTTTATCGTTTTCACTTCCATTTTCTTTAGTCGTTTTTTATTAAGTGCGAATTTTGACGTGATCACGTTGCCTTTGGTTGTTAGCTCCATTACCTTGCTGCTTAGTCATCATATTTTTTCATTCGTGTTTAAGCTATACAAGAAAGCTTGGGAACATGCGAGCATTGGGGAACTAATATTTATTGTAAAAGCTACCACCTACTCGTTAATTACCGTCGCTTGTGTTCAGCAGTTAATTATCCATGATATTTATTTCCGTTTACTTGCAGTGACGTGGATGCTGCATATGCTTCTCATTGGAGGTTCCCGTTTCTGTTGGCGGATCATCCGGAATACATATATCAAGAAGTCAGTGGTTAAGAAAAGAACACTGATTGTTGGAGCTGGGTCAGCTGGCACCATGGTAGTCAGACAATTGGTCAAAAATAACGAGACTGAAATGTTCCCGGTAGGATTCATCGATGATAATGTGAAAATTCATAACCTTGATATTTTGGGGATTCCTGTCATTGGGGGAATTGAGCATATAGAACAAGCGGTTAATGAGTTACATATCGATAACATCATCATTGCGATCCCATCCCTAAGCAAAAAAGACTTAAACCTTATCTTCCAGGAATGCACGAAAACCAACGCAAAGACGCAAACTCTCCCCAAGTTAGAAGACCTGGTATCGGGGAAACTTTCGGTTAATCACTTTATGGATGTGCAGGTAGAAGACTTACTTGGCCGAGATCCTATCGAATTGGATATTGAAAGTATTTCAGAATATGTCACGAATAAAGTGGTATTGGTAACTGGTGCCGGTGGATCCATTGGTTCCGAGATTTGCCGTCAGGTCTCTAAGTTCACTCCTCAGAAGCTAATTCTACTAGGCCATGGTGAAAACAGCATTTATTCAATTGAAATGGAATTAAAGGATTTATATGAATCTACAGCCATTGAGCTCATCACAGAAATCGCAGATATCCAAGATGTTAAAAAGATGATGTCGATCATGAATAAATATCATCCGGACGTCGTCTATCACGCCGCTGCTCATAAGCATGTGCCTTTGATGGAAAGAAATCCTGAAGAGGCATTTAAGAACAATGTAATAGGTACGATGAATGTAGCCATAGCGGCAAGCCAGGGTGCGGTAGATACGTTTGTCATGATCTCCACGGATAAAGCGGTCAATCCAACAAGTGTCATGGGAGCCACCAAAAGAATGGCTGAGATGATTATTCAGGATATGGATCGAAACAGTAACACGAAGTTCGTGGCTGTGCGCTTCGGCAATGTGTTAGGGAGTCGTGGCAGCGTCATTCCTCGTTTCAAACAGCAAATTGTAAAAGGTGGCCCGGTATCCGTTACTCATCCTGATATGATCCGTTACTTTATGACGATTCCAGAAGCGTCTAGATTAGTTATTCAAGCGGGTGCTCTTGCCAGAGGTGGGGAAATATTCGTCCTTGATATGGGTGAGCCTGTGAAGATTGTTGATTTGGCTAAGAACCTGATCAAGCTCTCAGGAAACTCGTTAGAAGATATAGGCATTGAATTTACCGGTATGAGGCCGGGGGAAAAGCTTTTTGAAGAGTTGTTAAATAGCGATGAAATCAATGAAAAACAGGTTTATCCTAAGATTTACATCGGAAAAACATCAGAATTGTACATGGAAGAAATAAAAGAAATGATATCCACCTATACCACATTAGATAAAGAGAGCCTACGGACTCAATTGTTGAATCTAGCCAATAGTAACTTAATCCCATTGCCGAAAAAGTTAATCTCAATCGTTTAAAAAGGAGTTTTGAATCAATGAAAGTACGTAAAGCCATTATTCCAGCTGCTGGTCTGGGTACAAGATTCCTGCCTGCAACGAAGGCCATGCCCAAAGAAATGCTTCCTATTGTCGATAAGCCAACCATTCAATATATCGTAGAAGAAGCTGTGGAATCAGGAATTGAAGATATCATTATTGTGACGGGGAAAGGGAAAAGAGCAATTGAGGATCATTTTGATAATTCCTTTGAACTTGAACAAAATTTATTTGAAAAACAAAAGTTTGACTTACTGACTGAAGTCCAGAAGTCGTCCAAAGTAGATATTCATTATATCCGCCAAAAGGAGCCTAGAGGTCTGGGGCACGCAATTTGGTGTGCACGAAAGTTTATCGGGGAAGAGCCATTCGCTGTGTTGTTAGGGGATGACATTGTTCGGGCGGATAAGCCGTGTCTGAAGCAGATGATGGAACAATATGAGTATCGTCATTCCTCCATTATTGGCGTCAAGCACGTATCTGATGATGAAGTATCCCGGTATGGCATTGTCGATGGCAGGCAAATTGAAAAGCAGCTATTTAGTATCAATCATTTGGTTGAGAAGCCTAAGAAAGAAGAAGCGCCATCCAATCTTGCCATCATGGGCCGCTATATTCTGACGCCAAGAATTTTTGATATGCTTAATGATCAAAAACCAGGCGCTGGAGGAGAAATACAGCTTACGGATGCCATCGAGGAGTTAAATGCTCTCGAATCGGTCTATGCTTACGAATTTGACGGTGAACGATTCGATGTTGGCGAGAAGCTAGGATTTATACAAACGACGATCAATTACGCTTTGCAACGTGAGGATTTAAGATACGAATTACTCAAATATCTTTCGTCAACTCTTGAGAAAGAATTAATTAAGTAGGGGATACGGATGTCTAAAAAAGTGCTATTATGTGCCACTGTTGATTATCATTTTAAAGCATTTCATTTACCTTACATGAAGTGGTTTAAGGAGCAGGGGTGTGAGGTCCATGTTGCCGCTAACGGTGATATGGACCTTCCTTATGTCGACGCAAAGTTTAACATTGCCATCCAAAGGTCCCCTTTTAAATTGAAAAACATTAAAGCCTACGATGAGTTAAAGTCAATCATAGATGAAAATAAGTATGATATCATTCACTGCCACACGCCAATGGGTGGTGTACTCGCACGTTTAGCAGCGCGGGGAGCACGCAAGAATGGAACGAAAGTTGTATATACCGCTCATGGGTTTCACTTTTGCAAGGGTGCTTCTCTCATAAACTGGTTGGTCTATTACCCTCTTGAGAAAATCCTCTCTTATTTAACAGATTGCCTAATAACGATTAACGAGGAAGATTACAAATTGGCAATTGACCGCCGATTCAGAGCAGGCCGAATAGAGCATGTGCATGGTGTAGGAGTAGACACGATTCGGTTTCATCCTATAAATGATAGACATAAGGATGAGTTGAAAGT
>NZ_JBFTQB010000728.1:0-3395 GCF_056398785.1 Paenibacillus sp. 01T422
TATTCATCAATACTCCAACTAGAGAAAAGCCAGTAACGATGGTGATAAATGGGGATGGCAGCAACTCTATCACATCTATGATTTTCCAAGCAAATATTCCAAAAAGGGTGACTAATGTTCCCGAAACGATTGCCGCCCACAATCTACGATCCTTCCTCCCAGCGTCATCTCCGCTGCAAAGCGCGCTCATCATTCCGCCTATATTGGCAGCATGGCCAGCGAATAGTCCAGCAATCGATGAAAATATACCTGATACTACTATCGATTTATTCACGGGTGGATCAAATCCGTTGCTTTTCAATGCAGTCAAAGCCACAGCTATATCATTGCTTATGACTAGGATGGAAATGGGAATAGCAAGCGATACTAGAGCCTCTATTGTGAAAGAAGGTAGGACTGGAAGAGGAAAAACGAAACTTGTATGCTGCATAATTGGAAAAGTGTAACTACTGAGTAATCCGACTAGCCCCAAAACAAGCACACCCATAAATGGAGGGATTTTCGGGGAAATGATGCGTGTTATAAAAAATCCAAGAATAGCTAGCAATCCGACTATAGGCATGGACATTGCTGCTGGTACAATTTTCACCACATAATTGAGAATAAGACCTGCTAGCAGGGCATCAATTAACGGCTTAGGAATATAGTAAAGCAGCTTTTTAAATAAACCAGTGATGCCAAACAAAGTTATGATCAGGCCTGACATGATAAAACCGCCGGCCAATTCACCAAGTGTGAATTGAGCGGCGATTGAAGCCAAGAAGGCGATTGCGGTGATGGAATGAGCCCCGCCATAAGGAATTTTATATTTGAAAGTCATTACGAGATTAAGGAGTCCACCCAGAAAATAAACGGCAAACATCCAGGTAACCGTTTCGCTTCGACTGAGCCCGGCACTTTCCGCTACTTGCATAACTAATAAAGCACCGCCGCTGCATGCTAACAGCGCGGACATAATGCCAGCCATGACATTTTGAGTGTTCACAGAATGAATTGCGCCTCCATTAGACTATCGTTAAGCAATTAGTCTCTTTTTTTCAGAGTTGATCTCCCTTGCTATAATCCTTCACGAGTTCAATAATCATTGCCCCCATTCGCTCTGTTTCAGGCACGATCACTTGATTCAAACCTTCCTCTCTCAGAGCCTCAGCCGTTACTTTACCGACAGCAACTGCCTTGACATCACTAGTGAAAGCTTGTCTGACGCTATCAATAATCCCTTGGCGTCTCGTGTATTCGAACAAATATCTCACTTGCACGGCAGTAGTGAAACATACCGCATCTATCGAACCTGTTGTAAGTTCATGGCAAAGCGTTTCAAGTACGGTTGACTCCGGTTCAATATGCCGATAAGGCAATAGTTGAACAACCGTTGCTCCCCGCGTCTCCAAGAATTGAATCAGCGCCGGTTGTGGCTCTCCGTGCAGCTGGACAACTACCGTTTGATCCTTAAAGTCATAAGAATCCAAACGATTAATTAACCCTTGTATGGTCCCATCTTCATCGATGACGACAGGTTTTATATCTAGCTTCTTAAGCCAGTTAATCGTCTTATATCCGCGTGCGGCCACTTTCGCATCCTTCATTTTTTGCAGCAGCGTGGAAGAAAGATCTAATTTTTCGGCCGCGTTTAGCATCGTATCTGCGCCAACACCAGTTGTGAATACAAACCAGTCCACCTTGTTATTTACACAAAATAGTAATTCTTTCTCCACAGCTGACTCATCCAAATAAATGAAACCTTGCAAAGGGCGAACTACCGGTATTCCTCCCTGTTTCTCAATTAATAAGCTCATTTCCTCTGTTTTTCTGGAACCCGCAATCACGATTTTTTTGCCATTTAGTTTCTCCATCTCTCTGATGCCCCCTATCTTAATAAGAAAAGTATATAGAAATTAGTCGCTAAATTCATCAACCAATTCTAGATGATATGAACCATCCACTTGCTGGACTACTGGTCTATCCAAAGATCAGCCCATACTTCCTCTAATCCATACATGAAAATTCTGTTAAATTAGCATAATACATATGGGGGTGTTGTCAATGTGGCGTACGATAGCGGAAGCTCTTCCGGGTTGGAAACTGATCATGTGGGCATCGCTCACTTTTCTTATTCCTTATAGCAGCTCTAAATTATTTGGTTGGTTTTATCAAAAAGAACGGATGAATCGCGGTTGGAAYGAAGACAACGAGCCTACGGTTCCCAACAACTCCCTCTGGACCGCAAGTAACTCGCCGCCATCAAAAACTAGGACAGATTCTCCGCCCATCGATACGCTGAATAGTCACTTAGAAGAGAATTTAAACTTGTTATCCGAGCGGCTAGGCAACAACTCGGATTATTCTGTGCGCGAATTTAATATCGGAGGTAGTACGATTCGCGCGGCTATCGTCAGTATGAACAAAATATCCGACTCCACGATGATTCAAGAGTATGTTCTAAAACCGTTAATGGTGGATCTTTGGAAAACAAACGTGACCGAATTGTATGCCAGCACTGATTTCAAAGCTTTTATTAAAAATCATATATTACCGCTCTCCAAAATAACCGAAACTGAGCATGTCTATAAAGTCGTTGAAACCGTATTAACAGGGTCAACTACCCTGCTCATCGACGGTATTCCTGGCGGTTTGATCCTCGGAACAGGCTCCACGGAGCCACAAAATTTCGAAGAGCCGTCTTCGGAATCGCTTGTACGCGGGCCTAAGATCGGCTTTGTCAATTCGCTCGAAGAGAATATCTCTCTGCTGCGCTCAAGAGCATCCGATCCTAATTTGCAGATGATGGGCATCCAAGTTGGTGAAAGGAACAAGAAAAACGTGGTCATCTCCTACATAGATGGCATTGCGGATCCGAATCTGGTGGATGAAGTGAAGCGCAGAATTGAGAAAATCAAGATCGATGACCCTCTTGAATCCGGATATATCGATCAGTTAATTGAAGATAACTTCATGTCGCCATTTCCGCAAGTGCAGAGCACAGAACGTCCAGATCGTGTCCTTGCATCCTTGTTAGAAGGTCGAGTTGCCATTCTGACAGATGGAAGCTCCTACGCTTCTATTGTTCCAGTGACGCTCAGCATGATGCTGCAATCACCCGAAGATTATTATGTTCATTGGCTTCCATCTTCCTTGGTGCGTTTATTACGCTTTTTTGCCGCATTCGTTGCCCTGCTAGGACCGGCGATCTACATCTCTTTCCTATCGTTTCATCAGGGTTTGATCCCGACCAAGCTTGCTATTTCTATGGCGGGAACCCGTGAAGGGGTGCCATTCCCCCCATTTCTAGAAGCTTTAATCATGGAGGTTGTTATTGAAATTTTACGTGAAGCAGGACTTCGTTTGCCTAAACCTGTTGGTCAGACGGTCGGACTTGTCGGAGGGCTGGTCATTGG
>NZ_JBFTQB010000729.1:0-3395 GCF_056398785.1 Paenibacillus sp. 01T422
GAATCTAGATGGGAAAATCGATGTTGTGGATATTGCCTATGTTGCCTATAAATTATTGAAATAGCGGGAGGCTTTTATCGAAATGGCAAGAAAAGCATTATGGTTCACGGCGGGCACTTTAGCGCTGCTGGTTGCAGTTGTTGGTATAGGGCAATGGAAAGGTATAGGAACGACATGGGCCGATTCACAAGTAAACGGCCCTAACGATATTACTGGAARCAGCAGCGAAGCGATCGCTGAATTAAAGCGCATTATCCATTCTGACGATCAAAACTTTGTGTACTTGTATAAATCAAATTGCGGGCTCTGCACCAAGCTAGAGCCCCTCATTTCAACTGCTGCCGAGAAAAAGGGCGTTAAGCTGTATCGGTTTGATTTGACGAAATATGGCGGCGCACAGGACTTGAAGAATGAAAAGGGATTGCCGCTTGTCCATTTCTACAAGGAGCTTCCTGCCGTTGCATATTACAATAAAGGCTGGCTAATCGCATGGATTGAAGGCGATGAGAGCGAAAAGAAATACGAGGAATTCTATGAACATTTCCAGTTTGGAGATGACGATGGACATGAACATGAACACGCGGACGGACATGAACATAAGGATATGAAATAAGAATCAAGAATTCAATCTCATTATCGTGATTTTCGTGACGAAACTTGGAAAAATTTGCCGTATCAGCGTCTATTTGATACAATATGTATCGACATAAATGGGGGGGAACCCCGAAGTTTCGAGTGCTGTATGTCATGTTAATGGATTGAATCATGAGCTTGTGGTGCTGTGGGAATTCAAAAAATTATAAAAGGAGTGGGGAAATCCAAATCAGATGGGGACCATTTTTTTAGATACACCTCGCTTCCTATCAGCCGTACAAGTTCGTTCCGAGCACTTGGCAGAGTATTCTTTTTCTTCCAACCCACACACAGAAATCTTTTTACTTCAAGAAGGGCGTGGCGAGTTTTATAATGGCGACCAAATGCAATCGATTCTTGAAGGGGATTTACTTGTCATTCATCCGGACATGGAATATGGTATGCGACCAACAACGGGTACATCCTTTCGGGGGATATTAATATCGATTTCTGGGGTATTTATTTCAGGCTTGCCGGAAGGTCGGTTGCTTGATCAGGATATGCTGCCGTTATTAAGAATGGAGACAGAGTTCGACAACTTCAATCGATTTTTCTCGGATATCTATAAGGAAGCTTGCACGCCTGCGATAGGGTCATCGGAGATTATCGCTTCTTTGCTTCAAACCTTTCTCATTATGCTATTTCGATTTACGGACCACAGACCGCGTTCAACATCGATTTCTATCCCACAAATTGTAAAGGCTTACATTGAAGAAAATTATGTCAGGGATCTCTCCTTAAATGATTTAGCAAGCGTTGTTTATGTAAGTCCGTATCATTTGGCCCATTTATTTAAAGTGGAAATCGGCATTTCACCTATTCAATATTTGATTAAATGCAGAATTGATAAAGCGAAAAGATTGCTGACGGGGACGAATCTTTCCGTACAGGATATCGCTTTTCAGGTCGGGTATCCGAATTCCAACTATTTTAATCTCCTGTTTAAGAAAACAACGGGCGAATCGCCTGGCAAGTTTAGAAAGCAATCCTAGCTCAATCTTCGGCGGCTTAGTCTCCGATAATTGGGCTAGGGTGGTGAGAGAAAGATGAATATAGAGGATGTGGATGGATGCTCCTGGATATGCAAAATATTAACAAGTCATTTTTTGGGGTTAAAGTACTGGATGGCGTTAATTTTCATCTAGGGCATGGAGAAGTGCATGCGTTGATTGGCGGCAACGGAGCCGGCAAATCGACACTGGTGAAAATGATTTCTGGCTTTCATCAACCCGATGAAGGTGAAATTAGCATCGAGGGTAAACGGGTTCATATTAACTCGTCCATTGAAGCGCAGCAATTAGGGGTGTCAATCATTTATCAGGATCCAGCGCTCGTACAAGATATGAGTATTGCTGAGAACATATTTCTGGGTGTGGAGCCGAAGGTCTTTGGACTATTTGCGAACCATCGCAAGATGAAAAGGGATGCAAAGGACATTATGAAGTCGTTAGGCTACATGCATCATCCTGGCACTCTGGTCCGCCATCTATCGCTTAGCGAGCAGCATGCTGTTGCGATCGCAAAAGCAATTTCAAAGCGTGCGCGCATTTTAATTATGGACGAACCTACGGCAAGCTTAACGGATATGGAAAGAGAACGTTTATTTCTACTGATCCGTTCTTTTAAGGAAGAAGGCATTGGCATTATCTATATTACACACCGCTTGGAGGAGCTGCACAACATCTGTGATCGGATTACCATTCTCCGTGATGGTAAACACGTGATTACGCGCGATTTGAAAGGATTAGGAGAGAATGATGTTATTCGGTTCATGCTTGGCAGAGAGCTGAAATATTTATTCCCACAGGTCACGCATGAGAAAGGAAAAGAGCTTCTCAATGTGAAGGGACTTACCCGCAAGCCCTGGTTCAAGAATATCCAATTTCAGCTGTATGAGGGAGAAATCCTTGGATTTGCCGGTTTGGTCGGTTCGGGAAGAACAGAGCTCGCGAAGACGATTTTCGGGGAGCTAAAAAGAGATTCCGGCGAGGTGATCTGGAAGGGAAAGGAGGTTCGTTTTCGTGGTCCACGCGAAGCGATTCAGCATCGGTTTGGTTTCGTGAATCGGGATCGATTAGGTAAAGGATTGTTTCCGGATATGAATATTTCCCAAAACTTGACCATATCAGGTTTGGATCATTTACATAAATGGCAGTTTCTTCTGTTTAAAGAGGAGCAAGACAAAGCTCTGGATGCGATCCTTCAATTGAGCATTAACATCCAAGGGCCAGACCAGAAGGTAAAGTACCTTAGCGGCGGAAATCAGCAAAAGGTTACCCTAGGCAGATGGCTGGTTGCGGATTGTGACTTATACTTCCTGGATGAACCTACCCAAAGTATTGACGTAGGCGCTAAAACCGAAATGTATGCCTCTATCCATGATYTTGTGGAGGAAGGCAAAGGAATGATCATCATTTCCTCGGACCTATCAGAGTTGCTGGGCATCTGTACTCGTATTTTAGTCATGCATGAAGGCCATATTGTGGATGAAATGACGCGTATGGAAGCAACGGAGGAAAGAATTACCCAATCAGCATCTGGTATGACAGGTACATCCAGATCGGAGGCACAAGAAATTGAATAAGAGATACGGCTTGCCTTTGAGAGTTAATCAACCGGGACTGGCCTGGAGGTTCATACAGAAGAATCATGTCTTTCTCATTATCGTCATTTTTTTCGTCATCGCTTCTATTTCGAGTGATTACTTCCTTTCCTGGGAAAATCTGATGAACCTGTTTCGTCAAGCATCGGTTGTTGGCATG
>NZ_JBFTQB010000730.1:0-3393 GCF_056398785.1 Paenibacillus sp. 01T422
CAAGTAGAGAGAGTGCTAACATTAAACTATGATTGTTACATATCGAGAGGAGATTTATCCRTGGAAAAGAAACAGTTTCAGGCCGAGTCCAAAAGACTATTAGAAATGATGATTAACTCCATTTACACACAAAGAGAAATCTTCTTAAGAGAGCTCATCTCCAATTCCAGTGATGCCATTGATAAAATTTACTACAAAGCACTAACCGACGATTCATTGGTATTTGACAAAGATAGCTACTTTATCAAAGTCATTGCTGACAAAACAAACAGAACGTTAACGCTCCGCGATACCGGTATTGGCATGACGAAGGAAGATTTGGAGAACAATTTGGGAATCATTGCAAAAAGCGGCTCCCTTGCGTTCAAAAAAGAAAACGAAGCCAAAGACGGCCACAATATCATCGGTCAGTTCGGCGTAGGCTTCTACTCCGCGTTCATGGTAGCGGATATTGTTACGGTGACAAGTAAAGCGCTTGGCAGCGACACAGCTTACAAATGGGAGTCCACGGGCGCTGATGGCTATACCATCGAAACAGCCGAGAAAGATTCTATCGGTACAGAAATCGTCTTGCAAATCAAAGAAAATACAGAAGATGACAACTACGACGAGTATTTGGACGAGTACCGCCTGAAAGCTATCATCAAGAAATATTCCGACTTCATCCGTTATCCTATCAAAATGGACGTTGCCGGCAAAAGACTCAAAGAAGACTCTGAAAGTGAGTTCGAAGATTATCAAGAAGAGCAGCAGCTTAACAGCATGGTGCCAATCTGGAGAAAAAACAAAAGCGAACTAACGCCTGAGGATTATGAGAAGTTCTATCATGAGAAACATTACGGCTTCGATAAGCCGCTTAAGCATATTCATGTTAGCGCGGACGGGGCTGTTGTCTATCAAGCGATCCTCTTTGTTCCGGAAAGCATGCCTTTCGACTACTATTCCAAGGAATATGAGAAAGGGTTAGAGCTATATGCCAATGGCGTTCTGATCATGAATAAATGCGCGGATCTGCTTCCAGACTATTTCAGCTTCGTGAAAGGGATGGTTGATTCCGAAAGCTTGTCTCTGAACATTTCCAGAGAAATGCTGCAGCATGATCGTCAATTAAAGCTGATCGCCAAAAACATTCAGAGCAAAATCAAAGGCCAGCTTCAATCCATGCTTAAGGATGAGAGAGAGAAATACGAAACCTTCTACAAATCGTTTGGCCGTCAGCTCAAATTCGGCGTCTACAGCGATTACGGCACCCATAAGGACGTTCTGCAGGACCTATTGATGTTCTACTCCTCCAATGAGAAGAAGCTCGTTACACTCGACGAGTACATCGCAAGAATGCCGGAAGATCAGAAGTACATCTACTACGCATCTGGCGAGTCCATGGAGCGCATCGATAAGCTTCCACAAACGGAGCTTGTTACCGATAAAGGCTATGAGATCTTGTACTTCACAGACGATATCGATGAATTTGCAATCAAAATGATCATGACTTACAAGGAAAAAGAATTCAAATCTGTTTCCAGCGGCGACCTCGGCATTGAAGCTGATGATAAAACCGAAACCGAAGCGGACAAAAACGAAAATAAAGAGCTTTTCGACTACATGACTAGCTTATTGGCTGGCAAAGTTACTAACGTCAAAGCATCCAAACGTCTCAAAAAACATCCGGTATGCTTGTCTACAGACGGTGACGTGACTATCGAGATGGAGAAAATCTTGAATGCGATGCCGAATAACCCGAGTGTGAAAGCGGAAAAGGTTCTGGAAATCAACATGAACCATGAAGTTTTCGTCTCGTTGAAAGACGCTTTCGAGAAAGACAAAGAGAAGCTGAACCTGTACACAGCCCTCTTGTACAACCAAGCTCTCCTCATCGAAGGTTTGCCACTTCAAGATCCAGTTGAGTTCACGAACGACATTTGTAAAATCATGGTGTAGACCTACTCCACCATCAAGAGCACTGCCGCCGTTATGGTTGCAGTGCTTTTTGCTGAGATTTAAGAATGCTCATCAAGTCTAATCATCGACTGCGCGGCCCTATCCTCACTCCGTTTATTTGTTTCCATATTCGAATACACATAAGCCAGCAATAGATCTTGATCAATTCCTAACGAGCTTGCTACCTTCATAATATCTAATTCATAAGAAAAGCCTGGAATTTGATTGGATTTGACGGACATATGCTTCAACCATCCTTCGAATAGATGTAATAAATGGAAATAATGTGATATAGTTTTCTTACAAGCATTAATCGGCACGACAAAGGCAAAACCACTGAAAAGTGGTGACGCAAAGCTAAAGGGACTAATTTGGCATGTTACATGTCCAAAATGTCAGCCAGCTGCCAAAACAGCCTCCGTCCGATTAATGTAGAATGACTTAGGAGGAGCTGATAAGGATGGAGAAAATTGTATTAAATGGAAACATGAGCTTGGATGTAGAAAACTTAATTGCTAACCTGCATCTACCAGAAAGTGATATTTTGAATATGTTCTCCTTTAAGTTTAATAACAACCTGCTATCCCCCGAGGAATCAATTCGGTTTATTCAATTTCTTAGGAGTGAACTGGACAAACGTACTCAATAACAGAATTATGCACGAACGTCCACAAAAATGCAGTCGGTTGGTGTCTATAGAATTATTTTTTTTAAAATCAAACGAAATCGCGATATCATAGCTTTTTAAGAATAAAACAGTAAAAAGACAACGGGAATCCCGCTGTCTTTTTCTTATTTTTTGTCAGATTTAAGGTTTAAACTTTAGATAAATGGAACATTTTTTTGAATACGCTACCAAGTTATGCCAGAATCCAAGAATTTCCAATTATTTGACATATACTATACTAGAATACTAGGCATCCTCTTCGCGGGAGGTCTTACGACTTTGACAACGGCCAGTCTAGCTATCACCAATGCTCTTACAATCGGTGCTACGATCGTCCTAGAGACGCTTTCGTTTCGGCCACCTCGACTTCATCTTCAACGACAAATAATCTAGTTGTCACTACCGTCATTCATGCTGTCTAACAAATAAAAGCCGATCTGACCACGTTCAATAGAACGAATCAGAACCGGCTTTCTTATTTGTCCCGGAGTAGGCCGGGATCATGCTTTCCCAATATTTGCGTTAGCTCTTTTAGGAACATATTAATGTCCTTAAATTGTCGGTAAACGGAGGCGAAGCGAATGTAAGCCACTTCATCGACTGGGTACAATTGCTCCATGACGATTTCGCCAATGCCTAAACTGTCAACTTCCGCATGAGCCGTCGTGCGAAGCTGCATTTCAACTTCGGATACTAGCATCTCCAGTCTCTCCATGGACACCGGACGCTTCTCACAGGCACGTATTAAGCCTCTTAAAATTTTCTCACGACTAAATTCTTCCCTGCTG
>NZ_JBFTQB010000731.1:0-4741 GCF_056398785.1 Paenibacillus sp. 01T422
GATGCGGTCACCTACAGCGTCTATGCAGGAACTGTAACAGGTTCGTATGAACCGATCCCTGTCGCGACGGTGACGGGTTCGACCAACACCAGCACGATAACGGGGCTGACGAACGGAACGACGTACTACTTCGCGATCAAGGCCAGCAACACTAGCGGCTACAGCAGCTACTCCAACGAATTGAGTGCTACGCCGATCGCCACGCCGAACACGCCAGTTGCGCTTTCCGCAATTTCAGGTGACGGCCAAGTAACACTCGCTTGGAGCGGTGTATCGGATGSGGTCACCTACAGCGTCTATGCAGGAACCGTTTCCGGTTCGTATGAGCCGATCCCTGTCGCGAYGGTGWCSGGYTCGACCWACACCAGCACGATAACGGGRCTGACGAACGGAACGACGTACTACTTCGCGATCAAGGCCAACAACTCTAGCGGGTACAGCAGCTACTCGAACGAATTGAGTGCCATGCCGATCGCCACGCCGATCAAATCCGACAATGCTGATTTGAGCAGCATCACCTTGTCGAGCGGCATACTGAGCCCGGCATTTGCATCTGATACGACAAGCTACACGGCGAGCATAGCAAACAGTGTGAGTAGTGTCACGGTAACACCGACGGTATTCGATACGATCTATGGCTCGGTGACGGCAAGTGTATACGATAGCAATGGGACACTAGTAATCGAGCCTATCACAGTGACGAGCGGCACAGCGTCTCCATCTCTTCCGATGAACGTGGGGATCAACACGATTAAGTTGATAGTGACAGCGCAGGACGGCACGATGAAGACGTACAATGTAGTGATAAGCCGAGAATCAGAAGCGCCTGGACCTGGATCGACTTCAAACGACAGCAGCAGCTCATCCAGCGACTCTGCGGGGTTCCATCTTATCGTAAATGGCAAGGAAAATGATCAAATCGCTAAAGGAGTTACCACGCAAGAAAATGGGAAAACAGTACTGACGGCAACGTTGGACACGACCCAACTGACAGCGCAGCTTGGTAAAGAAGGTGACAAGCCAGTTATCGTCATTCCGGCATCGACGGTGACCGCTGACAAAGTGAGTGTGGTTCTGACCGGTGAAGCGGTCAAAGCCATGGAAAATAAGCAGGCTGTTCTAGAAGTACAGACGGCTAATGGCAGCTCGTACACACTAATACAGCACAACATGTTGTTCGCGGATGTGGAAGGGCATTGGTCCAAAGCAGCAGTGAATGATATGGCTTCGAGGATGATTGTGAACGGCACCGATGCAGCGCATTACAACCCGGATACGGCAATTAGTCGAGCTGAGTTTGCGGCCATCGTTGTGCGGGCATTAGGACTTGCTGAAGACGGAAAAACCAGCGCATTTACCGATGTAGTTACCGGCGACTGGTACATCGGCGCGGTGGCGAAAGCCAAGGAATATGGCATCATTGATGGATACGACGACGGAACGTTCCACCCAAGCCAAACGATTACTCGTGAAGAAGCGATGGTCATGATCGCACGAGCGATGGCGTGGACGGGACTAGACACAAATATCAGTAAATCGGATGCAGATTCAGCACTTGCCTCCTTTATTGGTGGCTCAGTAGTAAGTACATGGGCGAAACAGGCAGTTGCGGCTACGGTGAAAAACGGGCTTGTCTCAGGCTCGGATAAGGGACTTCAGCCAACTAGTAAAATTACACGAGCAGAGACGGCGGCGATCGTGCAGCGGATGCTGATCCAGGCCAAACTGATCGACAACCGAAATACTAAATAATGAAATAAAGCTGCCCCCAAGTAGAAAGATGACTTAGGGGCAGCTTCTTTTTATGTTCTTATGTTCACTTATTCTTTAACCAGAATATTGTTCCTGAACGTTTCAATAAGTTCACTAGCTGTGACAGATGTATGATACACACCGGCAAAAGGGCTTGTAGGCGAGCAGTATCCAACAGGAATATGGAATATCTGCTCTAACAGAAGCTTGATGCCTGGTAAGTTTCCAATTGCGGCCTTTGAATACGCCTCAGAGACTTCATTGGCGCGATATTGAAGTTCTCTTGCTTCATCGTAGAGACCAGCGCTCATTTTTTCCATCATCACTTTATGGTGATAGCAAGTAACGGCTTGCAAGGCTCCGATATTCCCATCGGCTCCCATGAACTGTGAACAAATAGCTAGTTCGTCAGCTCCTGTTAGAATGTTAAGATCAGGTTGATATTTCTTGAATCTTTCTAAGAAATAAAAGTTGTTGTCGGTAAATTTAATACCGCGAAAAGTAGGAACTTCTTTCATTGCCTCGAGAATTTGGGAAGGTTCAATGTTTTGCCCTCCAGTTAATGTTTTCCCCATAGCTACCCAGTAAATGTAGAAGGGGACATTAGGAGCAGCAGCAGAAATGCGTTTGAAGTAATCGACGTTGTCTTGTAGAGTGGCATGTTCAGAAATACCAACGGATGCTACGGCATACGCGCCATGTTTAGCAGCATGAGCAGCGAGCTCAACAGAATCTTGCAAATTCTCATTGTACCCAACGTGAACCAAAATCGGTAATTTATTTTCGGCAGCCTGTAAGACAGCTTCAGCCCATTGTTTTCTTTTTTCCACAGTTAAATACTGGCCTTCTCCTGTCCAACCGAGCATATACAAGCCATCCGCTTGTTGCTTGCTATACATGTCTATCAAAGCTGAGGCTAGTTGCGTCTTAACATTCCCTTCATGGTCGAGCGGTGTGACGAGTGCTGGGAGAACCCCTGATATAAGTTTACTTTGCATTGTAATCTCTCCATTCTAATCGTTTTTATATGTTAGGAAATAACATAACAAATGAATAATTACCCTTTGATGGCACCGCTGGTTAGTCCAGCGACAAAATATTTATTTAAGGCAATAAATACAACTAACATTGGCAAAACAGACATGACGGTGCCTGCCATCATCAGATCCCAGGAGGTCACGGACTCTCCGGAGGTCTTCATGGACACAATACCGACGACGAGAGGCTGCTTGTCTGGATTTCCTAAGGTAAAGACCATAGGCAGCAAGTAATCGTTCCACGAATTCATAAAGGCTAGTAAGCCTACAGTAGCAATCAGGGGTTTGGTTAATGGGAAAATAATGTTGTAAAAAATTCTGAAAAAGCTGCAGCCGTCTACTTTGGCCGCCTCGTCGATCTCTTTGGGAATTCCGTCGATAAATCCTTTGGCTAGATAGAGATTCGTAACATTGATGCCGAAAATATAGATAATGATGACTCCCCAAAGCGAGTTGTTCAGATGCAGTGCTTTTGCAATATTCAGCTGCGGATACAGATATAAGCTGCCAGCAGAAATGAACATGGAGAAGGTAATTAGGGCAAGCAATAATCGTTTACCTATAAAATGACCACGTGAGAACACATAACCTGCTGAAATTGAAGTGATGATCGTTCCGATGACGATGAACGTACACATATAGATGCTATTCCATACGTAAACTTTGAAATTGGATAAGCTCCAAGCTCTCACATAGTTTTTAAATGTAATTGTTTCAGGAAAAAAAGAGGTAGACGTTAATATACTTGCCGTGTTTTTCAACGAACTAATAACGACGTAAAAGATCGGAAATATCACTATTATGGCGAGCAGCACCAGAAAGAAATAGAGTGGAACGGCTTCAAATGCTTTTCTAGTTTTCATTCTTCTGAATCTCCTTAATAATGATCTCCGACTTTTCTGGTAAGGGCCATGTACAGCCCAACCACGATCGACAGAATGATGGCTGTTATGACGGCAAGTGCTGAGGAATAACCGTATTGGCTAACCATGTCCGCCGCACCATATGAGAAGAAAAATTTAAAAGTGTACGACATCACAACCTCCGTTGAGCCGCCAGGCTGCCCATTGGTCAGGACCAAGACTAGATCGGACATTTTGATACTATTTACGATGAAGAGCATCATCACGACTTTCCCTGTAGAAGCAAGCATAGGCAGGGTGATGCTAGTAAACTTTTTCCATTTGGTTACCCCGTCAATGTCTGCACATTCGTAAATATCTTGAGGAATGTTCTGAAGACCCATGATAAAGAAGATCATGTTAACGCCAAAACCTTTCCAGACACTAGCGATAATAATGACAATATCGGCCAGCCATTTGTCTCCAAACCAATTGATGGGGGTAGAGATGAGATGCGTAGATTTCAGCAATTGATTAACTGCGCCTTGAAAGGGTTCGAACTATGGCAATGCCATACTTTCAAATTTTTTAGTCTAGCGTTATTTAGACTTGGTGTTCCAGTCTTTGTTCACATAAAGGCTAAGATCCAAACCACCTGCAACTGCCTTATCCAGAGCTGCATTATAACGATTCGTTAAGTCGGTAAGAACTTTCGAAACATCTGCATTTGCTGGACCAGCAATTAGGTTGATAATTGTATTCTGGTACGGTTGACCTTCAATTGTAATGACGCCATCAGGTGGAGTCGGCGCAAAATAAGAATTAGAAGTTTTTCCGAATTCTGCAGTCCCGGCCTTTTTGAAGCTTGAAGGGGCTTGAGCTTGAATATCTTGTCTTGCGATAAAGTCGATTTCATTATTTTGAATCGCTTTCAATACTTCATCGCTATGGAATAATGCGTAGACCTTCATCGCCTTCTCAGGCATTTTTTTTGCGCTTGGTCCAATACAGAGCACATCTGCGATCTGGGCGTAGTTTTTATGCTTATCTGCGAGATTCAAGACAGGTGTATCAACGACGCCAAGCTCAAATTTCGTTCCTGTTTCTTTC
>NZ_JBFTQB010000732.1:0-3383 GCF_056398785.1 Paenibacillus sp. 01T422
GTATATGTGTACTACGGGACAATAACGGTGAAATAATGGAACAGTTGAAATCTCCATCTTTCAATGCCGAATAAAAAAGATCGTTTCAACCTTTTTAGGGAAGAAACGATCTTTTTCTTTGGATACGCACTTTAAACTTATTTCGCTTTTTTTAACAAAGAAGTAAGCAGCGATAAGGCGCCTAGAACTAGCGCAGCAATAGAAAGATACAAAGGAAGGTTAGTACTTCCAGTACCCCCGTCAGCTGCAGCTGGAGTAGAGCCGCCGCCGTGGTTACCATGACCGTCAGATTCTGGTACAGCAGTCGCTGACTTCGGATTTACAGTTGTAACGGATGCGGGCTTGTCCGAACCTGCTGCCCCGACCCATTCAACAACACTTCCATCTTTGTATGTTTGATAAGCTTTCCAAGCAATAGAGGTTGCTTGATCTCCTACTTTTCCTTGCATATTGAATTCACCGAATTCGGTGTTAGAAAGTCCATCCCCCGTTGCAGTCCAAATGACACTCGTAATTTTTCCAGCGCTATCTTTGGTTAATTCATATTTCCATCCTGCCATAGGTTCAAAGCGAGAAACGGTCACTTCAGCTGGAAATTTAATTTCTACCTTAACCGTAGGAACATCCTTTT
This sequence comes from Paenibacillus sp. 01T422, assembly GCF_056398785.1. NCBI lineage: Bacteria > Bacillati > Bacillota > Bacilli > Caryophanales > Paenibacillaceae > Paenibacillus > Paenibacillus sp. 01T422. Next base: position 632 of record NZ_JBFTQB010000732.1, read on the forward strand.
CCGTAGGTACACGAACTGTAAATTTTTCATAAGACCCTTGAGTGGTTTGTTGGGGATACACAACAACATGTGCACTGGCGATGCCTGCAAATAATAGCATGGCCACAAAGCTCATGGATAGCATACTAATAAGTTTTTTCATCTCATATTCTCCTTTATTACTTCGACTCTAGATCGTATTGTTCTTTCTCTTACCTAATTTACTCCTAATSTTTAAAAATWAGCATGACTCGAAAGAGCTATTTWRWGACACATATTTRTCCATTCTATGATATTTAMGACTRACCTCGATATGAAAAGTTTCAGCGAGTCTAGCATGATTTTGGATCACCCCCCATATAGTTGCAAGTAAGTGAGCAGATTGATATCGGAGGTGCAGAGCTTGAACGAACAAGTAACGTTTCAAAAAATAAACCTGCAAATAGAGGGYATGACATGYGCAGCMTGYTCTGCRCGWATTGAGAAGGTGGTTAGTAGAATGGCAGGCGTTCATGAAATTGCTGTCAATTTACCCCTGGGACGCGCGGCTTTGGTACTGGACGCAGGTACAGAGTTAAAAGGGGAAATTATTGAACGTATTGAGAAACTGGGATACTCAGCTAGAAGCTTAGAAGAAGCGAGTGATTCCCAGCAAACGGTCTCTAGCCTAGGATTAAAATTAGTGATTTCAGCATTATTAACTCTTCCTCTTTTGTGGGCAATGGTCCGTCATTATACGATGACATCGGGCATATGGATTCCTGATCTATTTCTGGAGCCATGGTTCCAGTGGCTGCTTGCTACACCTGTTCAATTTGTGATTGGAGCTCCATTTTATTTTAACGCGTGGAAGGCTATAAAAAGCAAAAGTGCGAATATGGATGTTCTTATCGTTCTTAGTACGACTTGTGCTTACTTATATAGTMATTACATGACAATACATATGCTTCTTTCTGGGGGAGCTGACCCGCATGCAGTCTATTTTGAGACAAGCGCCATGATTATTACCGTTGTGCTGCTTGGTAAGTGGCTTGAGGCTTCTGCGAAAGAAAAAAGTATGAARACGATTCATCAACTGCGACGGTTAAGCCCCCAAACCGTCACAATCATTAGAAATGAACAGCAACCAGAGAGCATATCGATACAAGAAGTCAGAATCGGCGATACGCTCCTCATTCTTCCCGGTGAAATCGTTCCTGCAGACGGACGAGTTATTCGTGGCCGCTCAGCCGTTGATGAAGCTTTCCTTACCGGGGAGTCTGTACCTGTAGAGAAGAGGCAATATGATCGCCTGGTAGGTGGATCTATCAATAGGGACGAAGCAATTACGATGCAAGTGAATGCTCTTGGACATCACACTTCGCTCGGCAAGATGATCCGTTTGATGGAAGAAGCTCAGGCCTCGAAGGCTGAAATTGGGCGATACGTAGATCGAATAGCTGCTGTGTTCGTTCCTGCTGTTCTGGTGCTTGCCCTGCTTACATTATGCCTGTGGTCCCTGTGGCTTACGCCGGGGGATTTCAGAGGGGCGCTATTCAAAGCCATAGCCGTGCTTGTTATTGCGTGCCCTTGCGCTTTAGGATTGGCGACGCCAACATCCATATTGGTGGGTACAAGCCGTGCCTTGGAGGCAGGCATTTTATTTAAAGAAGGCAAGTATGTGGAACAATTGCAGCAGATCGATATTATTTTAATGGATAAAACAGGAACACTTACGCATGGAACGCCCCGAGTGACAGACATCATCACGGATCCGGGCCAGGAACATCGCCTTCTTCGCATGCTTGCTGCTGCTGAGAAGGGCATCGAACATCCTTATGCGAAAGCGATTATGAAAGAAACCGCTCGGCGCGGACTACAGGTTAAAGAGACGTCATCTTCACAAGCACTAACAGGTCTTGGTGTGATGGCGCGAGTAGATGARCATGAGATTCTTATCGGTTCTAGAGCTTTCATGAGTCAGTCCGAGATTTCCATCCAGAGGTTTGCGCATGTAACAGAACAGTTAGAGAGGGAAGGCAAGACGATGCTATTTGCAGCGGTGGACGGAATGCCTGCAGGTGTAATTGCACTCATGGATACTTTAAAAACATCTACACCTCAAGCTATACGTCGATTGAAAAAAATGGGGATCGTTGTGGCTATGGTAACCGGTGATCACCGTAAAACAGCAAATGCGATAGCTGAAAGAGCTGGCATAACAACGATATATTCGGAAATGCTGCCACAGGATAAAGTTCATTTGGTAAGAAGCTTGCAGCAAAAAGGGAAACGTGTTGCTATGGTCGGTGATGGCGTGAATGATGCCCCAGCTTTAGCAGCTGCGGATATTGGTATTGCTGTTGGTACCGGTTCAGAGATTGCTAAGGATGCAGCGGATATCAATTTGCTTCATAGCGATTTGGGAGGCGTTGCGGATGCCGTGGTGATGAGCCGTAAGACGATGCGCAATATACGTCAAAACTTAATTTTTGCTTTAATGTACAATGTCTTAGCTATACCGCTAGCGTTTATGGGACTGTTGACACCCTGGATCGCTGGAACAGCTATGGCGCTAAGTTCTGTATCTGTCGTTACAAATGCGAGCAGACTGCAAAAAGCATCTTGGAGAAATTAAAATGTTGTATAGCTCTTTCGAGGCATTTTGAATTTTGAGTAATTGAGTATAGTTAGGTATATAGTAACCTCGTCCTTTTGGATTCAATTTATTAATAAACAAAGGAGGGAGGAATCCATATGTCTCAGCCCTTTCGGGTTATAATTGTAGACGATC
>NZ_JBFTQB010000733.1:0-3380 GCF_056398785.1 Paenibacillus sp. 01T422
GCTGCTCAGAAAGTAACGCGTCTATTTCTGTCGGATTCAGCTCGTAATAACTCCAAGTGCCTTTGGTCTCTTTTGTAATTAAGCCTGCATCTAGCAATATTTTGAGATGGTATGAAAGTTTGGATTGTGGCATTTCCACAATATCCGTTAAATCACATACACATGTATTCCCTCGTTGGCATAGTTCGTGTAGAATTTGCAGCCTTTTTACATCTGCCAACGCTTTGAATTTCTGCTCGTATGCTTCAAATGAAACATTAGCAGTTGAAAGATGCTCATTTACGGGTAATTCGTTCTTCAAGGTAATCACCCCATTTATGGAATTAATATAATTTCTTTTAATTAGCTATTGAGATAAAGTTACTATGTTATTCCTTTATGGTCAATTGATAAATCAAATTAAATTGATGAATTTGGAAAAAGCAAGCTGAGCCCATGAGTTCTCACCCACAGAATCAGCTTGCTTTCTCCTCTTATTGAGCAAATTCAAGGCGCAACCGTTCTTCAAAATATTCATCCATATAGGATTTTATGAACTGATTACGCACTTCAATATTTTCTTCTTTCTTGAACAAGCCAATCTTTCGAATCCGTTCATGTTCCGGCTTTTGACTCCAATGCTCGTAGGCCTCCCTCTCGAGTGCCAAGTTAATTCTGCGAATTGTGAGATACTCGTTAGTTCTCTCGATGCGCTCTTTATCGAGATCTGGCGCAGGTGGAATGAGCTTTTGAATTTCCTCATTCTGACGCTTAAGTTCTTCATAATGCTGCTGTTCGAGCTTCTTCTGTTTTTCATGAAGCACCTTCACTTCATTTACAATCTCTCGCTGCTGACGCTTCTCTTCCTCGATGTCCCGAGGTGCTGGAAGCATGGTTCTTAGCTCTTGATTTTGACTTAGCAGCTGTTTATTCTGGTTTGCCAGATCAGCTACAAGGCCGCTTAGTTGAGAAACGCCCTCGATGAGCGGTTTCATCGCGGTATTGATGCTTTCTTCCAGCAATCCTGCAAAACCCTCCTCAAACTTCTGTTTGAAAACGTCTGAAGAACGCTCGGTTACCGCTGGGGGGCCTGCTAGGGGAGCAACTGGCGCCACAGGAACGGGTAGCGTTCTTGGGACGCTCTTGCGAACATGGTTCATTGTTGAACTTGCCGCAGTCTTCATGCTTTGACCAGCATCTAGTCGTTGTTTCAGGATTTCAAAGATATCGATATCATGTTGCGTAAAAATCCGATTGCCATTATCTTCTTTACGAAATTTGTACCCTCTCGCCTCAAGTGCCATTGCGTATTTGCGTAAGCTTGAATCGCTTACCCGGAGATGCTCATGCACCTGTTTTGGACTGTATACCAACTCTAAATCTAAATTTACCATATCGCCATCTCCTCACTATCTCCAAGGGTATAAATGCTAATAATAGTATTCTAGTTTCATATAAATGCATTTACAGTCGAAATAGGAGTGTCGAAATCTGTATACCTTCGCGAATACGAATTTATGAATTATTTCCCAAGAAATAGTGTTTTTGGCTGCCCGTTTTTCATGCACGCTTCTCCTTGGCATCGGCTGAAATAGATGGAGAAACTGCCGTTATTCTGTGCTGCTTAGTCGCAGGGAATGAATTAGCGGTAGAAAATCCATCTATATTCTTCGTGACTGGATGAAATCGGCAAGATTTGATGAATTTAGCGGCAGAAATTCCCGTTAAATGGGAAAAATCAAGTAAATCGCCGGAAATAACTGGAGGAATCGGCGTTAATAACAAGTAATAATTYYACTCTGTTTCCCCGTTCCAATGAGAGGCTCCATTACGCGGCTTCGGGTGAAATAAATGGAAAAACTGCCGTTATTCTGTGCTGCTATGTGGCCGGGAATGAATTAACGGTAGAAACTCCATCTATATTCCTCGTAACTGGATGAAATCGGCAAGATTTGATGAATTTAGCGGCAGAAATTCCCGTTAAATGGGAAAAACCGAGTGAATCGCCAGAAATAACTGGAGGAATCGGCGTTAATTACAAGTAATAATTTCACTCTGTTGCCCAGTTCAAATGGGGGGCTCCATAAAAGCTCGACACAAACAAGCAGATGCCTTCTTGGCACCTGCTTGTTTGTTTGTTTGTTTGTTTGTTTGCTTGTTTGCTTGTTTGCTCGCTTACCTGCTCGCCCGCTTGCTAGCCTATTAGCTTGCTTACTTGCTTACTTGCTTACTTGCTCATTTGTCTGCTCTTTTACTCTTTTACTCTTTTACTCTTTTACTCTTTTACTCTTTTCCTCTTGTCCTCTTGTACTCTTATCCTCTATTAATCTTTTAATCTTTTACTCGCTCGCCCGCCCAAGCTCTTACTTCCCTACTCTTTCACTCGCTCGCCTGCCCAAGCACTTACTCCCCTGCTCGTTCAATCACTCGCCTGCCTACTTACCCGCCTACTTCATGCTCGTTTAGACTCGCGCCCCAATCTCGCGAGGCTGCCGGCGCTTCATATTGGCTATCATGACACCAGCCAGGATCAGTATGCCCCCGCCTATTTGAGCCGCTCGAATCGGATCGCCTAGCAAGAAGAAGCTTACGATAATCGCGATGAATGGCGGGATATTCATAAACATGGCGCTGGTGGACGGTCCGACAACAGCAATGCCTTGATTCCACCAAAAACCAGCCAAGCCTTGCCCAATGACGGCTACACTGATCAACAATAGCCAAGTCAGCACATGGTGGCTCCCATGAAGATTACCTTGAAGCGCTTCAACTGCGACGGCAGGTGACATTAGAATCGTGCCAATGACCGTTGCATATATCGTCACCTCATAGGAAGTCATCCCATTAGTTAGTCTGCGAATGAACAAAAGGCTGATCGACATGCCCAACATTGCGAACAGCAGATACACATCGCCTTTAGAAATCCCGAGCGTCTTTCCACCATACAGGACAATACATACAACACCAACTAAAGCTACGACAGATCCAGTAAGCTTCAGCAACGTCACTTCTTCTTTCAGAAACAGGCGCGACAACATCAGCGTAGCAATGGGTGAAAGCGCAATAATGAGCGCTGCGTTACCAGCTGTTGAATGCTGCAGTCCAGTGAAATAAAACAACTGGTTGAATAAAGTCCCAAAAATCCCGGCAAACAATAGAAGTCCCCACTCTCGCGAGGTTGGACGTCTGATTGATTTGTTAATTATTGCTACAGAAATTAAGAATAGTGACATGACAACGAGTCGTGCGAATGATAAAAAAATGGGTGAGAAATCTCGCAGCAAATAGGCGCTGGCAACATAATTGAAGCCCCATAGCAGCGATACTCCCCAAAGCTTCCATAAAACATTACGTTCTGGCATCTCTCTGAAATCTCCTTAAACTCTAAATCATATTTGATT
>NZ_JBFTQB010000734.1:0-3374 GCF_056398785.1 Paenibacillus sp. 01T422
ATAGATGTCCGTAATGACGATATCGGGCTTTTTCTCCCGAATAAGCTCTAATCCACGCTCACCATTCAGACCTTCTCCAACCAACTCGGCTCCGATTTCTTCCCAAGGAATTACTTGTTTCATTCCCTTGAGCACCTGGCGATCATCGTCAATGATTGCTACCTTCCACATCTCGTTGCCTCCTATACAAACGGGTGTCATATCAAAGCACCCCTTAATTATAACATCAGAATAACCTAATCAGGGTCTCTATGTTAACTAAGGGGTGCTAGCAACTACTTATTTTTCATATTCAGCAGACTTTTTCTTCAATTCGTCAAACCCTTGCTCAATTTTCATTTTTCCGAACATAATTGATTCTGTTACCGTTTTATAATCTTTCGCGTCAAAATTGTTCCAACCTTTTGCACCTGGATTAAACTGTTGTGCTCCTTGTGTTGCCATGTTGATCATATCAATCGTCAGTTTATCGGCCGTACTGAATTTTGGTTGTAATTGTGCAAGAATTTTACTTGAAACAGGCACACCACGTGTCGTTCCAGAAATTTCTCCTGCTTCTGGATTGTTGATAAACCAGTCGATGAACTTTTTGGCTTCTTCTTTATTTTGAGAATCTTGGCTGACGCTGAAGAAGAAGGTAGCCTTCAACCAACTTCCACCCTGCTTGTCTTTCGGCATCGCATAGACACCAATGCTGCCAGGTTTCAAGCTGTCCCATGAAGAGGCTTGTGCCGCATGTGCAGCCTTGAAGATAATTTTGCCTGTGAGCATCAAGTCTTGCTTCGGATCTAAATCAACGTCACTGACGGATACATCTGCTGGTGGAATAACACCCGCATTGCGGAAGTCCTCAGCCATCTTCATCCATTCCAGCCAAGTGTCCTTGTCGAAGTTAAACTTTCCATCCGGTGTGACGGGGTAGCCTTTTCCTTTACTTAACTGATAGGACGTATACATCTCCCGATTTCTAGCAAAATCCCCAATGACATAATGATCCTTGTCCAGCTTGGACTTAATCTCTTTGGCTAGCGTGAAAAATGCATCCCACGTGATGCCTTCGGCCGGAAGCTTAATCCCCAGTTTATCTAATGAGCCTTTGTCATAGATGAGGCCCCAAGCATTTCCGCCAAGCGGAACAGCAGTTTGCTTGTCCTTGTATTTCCCAGCTTCAACTAGTTTAGGATCTACGTCCTTTTCATTGACACTACTAATATCCGCCAACTGGCCTCTGGCGTTCCAATCCGCTAGCCAGGCTGCGTCCATCTGGATAATATCCGGAGCATTCTTCGCTGCAGCTTGAGTGGTTAGTTTATCGATATAGCCGTCAAAGCCTGAGTACTCCGGTTCGAAAGTAACATTCGGATTATTCTTTGTATACAATTCCAGCATTTTTAAAGTGGCATCATGACGAGGTTGAGAGCCCCACCACATAATGCGTAGTTTAACGGGTTTATTACTTGTAGTAGCATTTGTTGTACTGCTAGGGCTCTTGCTCTCAGCTGCTTTAGGCGTTGAATCTGCCGCACCGCATCCTACTAACGATAATCCGATTGCTGTTGTTAACATGGCAATTGTCAGTTTTCTTCTCATAGTAGCCATTTGTCATAACCCCTTTATTATTTAGTAGTTAGAATTTTCAATCTTTACTAACTATAGCTCTATCAAGTAATCATGCCTATGATAGTACCCAACGATTTGTTTCAAAATACTCCTGAGATTCGCTCACCCTTTGATCCCTGTTGTGGCGATTCCTTCTACGAAATACTTCTGTGCGAATGTAAATATGAGTACCGATGGAATAATGGATACGAGCCCCATCGCCAAGAGTTGTCCCCACTGCTGAGCGGACTGCGAATCATTAAGCATTCGTAAGGCAAGTCCTACGGTGTACTTGTCAACCGAGTTGATATACAGCAGATGGCCAAAGAAGTCATCCCAATTCCATAAAAAACAATAAATGACGACCGTCAGGAGTGCGGGTTTCGTAAGTGGCATGACGATGCGCCAGTAGATGCCGAACCAGCTGCAGCCATCCATCTTAGCCGATTCATCTAGCTCTCTCGGAATACCGCGAATGAACTGAACCAGCAAGAATACGAAGAAGGTTCCTCCTGCTCCTCCAGCCAAGGAGTGAGGCACAATGAATGGTAAATAAGTATTGACCCAACCCAGATGATGAAACAGCGAATACTGTGGAATGATCGTAACTTGGCCCGGCAGCATGAGGGTTAGCATTAAAATAGCAAACCAGAAATTTCGCAGCCGAAACTGTAATCTAGCGAACCCAAAAGCAACCAAGCTGCAAGAGATGACCGTCGTAAACAGAAGTCCAATGATCAGTTCAAAGTTATTGATGTAAAAATCAGTAAACGAATGGCCAGGAATGGCATTCCAACCTTTCGAGAAATTACTCCATAGGGGATGTTCTGGGAATAACCCGGGCATGCTCAGCTCTTGATTGGATTTTAACGAAGCTCCGATCCACCATAGAACTGGATAAATCATAGCTAGACTTAAGCAGGTTAGAATGACATGAGTGACTAAATTTCTACGAAGTAATACGTTGCTCATCTCTTGTCCTCCTTTTCAGATTCATAGAACACCCAATACTTGGATGATAGAAAAATGACCGAAGTCGAAAGGGCAATAATGAGTAACATAATCCAGGCTAGGCTGGAGGCATATCCCATTTGCAGTTGACTGAAAGCGCGTTCGTATAAGTATAAAGCGTAAACGTACGTAGAATTCATAGGTCCACCTTGCGTGATTATCATCGCCGGCGTGAACATTTGGAAGGCACCAATGATCCCCATAATAATATTGAAATAGATCGTTGGGGAAAGCATCGGCAGTGTGATGTTAAAAAATTGTCTTACCTTACCCGCTCCATCCGCAGAGGAAGCTTCATAGAGGTCTTGCGGAATTTGTTTCAATCCTGCCAGGAAGATAACCATGGCCGAACCGAATTGCCACACGACGAGCAGAACCAATGTACTCAAAGCTGTGTCAGGGTTGTTGATCCAACCTATGCCTTGAATACCGAATAGAGCAAGGAGTTCGTTGATATACCCGTCTCTGCCAAATATATTTTTCCATAAAAGAGAAACGGCAATGCTCCCTCCGATTAGTGAAGGAAAGTAGATCATGGTCCGGTAGGCCGATATCCCTCTGATACTTTTGGCAAGCAGCATGGCTATGAATAACGCTGCGATTAGTCTTAAAGGAACGGAACCAAGCACATAGAGGAAAGTTACTTTGACTGACTGATAGAATCTAGTATCTACTGTGAATATTTTCTGGTAATTCCTAACTCCAACCCAATTCGCTTCTTCAAGCAACGAAAAATCGGTAAACGAATAATACAGGGATTGAAT
>NZ_JBFTQB010000735.1:0-3860 GCF_056398785.1 Paenibacillus sp. 01T422
TTTCATTGCCTTCCCACCTCAATTTTGTAACCTATCCCGCGAACCGTCCGAATCGCGAAATCATCTGCATAATCAGCAAATCGTTCACGAAGCCTCTTGATATGCACATCAACCGTTCGATCATCACCTTCGTAATCCGCCCCCCAAACAAGTTGAATCAGTTCATCGCGCGAGAACAACCGACCTGGATATTGTGCGAGCTGAGATAGCAGTTCGAATTCTTTCATTGGCAGAATAAAGACAGTCTGACCGTCAGAAACCTCAATATTTCTCCGATCGATAGTAATTCTATTTATTCGAATGATGTCACTTGAAGTTCGATTATATCGTCGGAATAAAGCTTTAACCCTGAATACTAGCTCTTCCGGCTCGAACGGTTTGGTCAAATAATCGTCTGTGCCTTGAAGATACCCCTTTTCTTTATCTTGCAGTTGATCCCGAGCAGTGAGCATGATAATGGGGATATCGTAATTTTGTCTAATAAAGTCACATAGTTCGAGCCCATCCATTCTCGGCATCATAACATCAACAATCGCTAAATCAATAGGCGTTTGCTTCATCAGCTCAACGGCTTTCAATCCATCCTGAGCCTCGTAAATCCCAAACCCTTCTTTGGTCATCACATATCGAAGCAGCTCTCGAATATTCGCATCATCATCTGCAACAAGCAGGTTTCTCACTATTATTTCCTCCTGCAACTAAATTCAGCCAATCCATTGCTTGTCATCTTTATAAATGATCTTGATGAATAGATATATGATTAATGGAACAACTACATTTGGAATACTAAAATTCAGCAATGAAGGTATCCCCACCAATGGAGAATACCCCGCACCTTCTATAGGGATGAGAATCTGCTGCCCCCATGGGCCTTTAGAAAATACGGAATTCAACGTGAAATTCCAACCGAAATGCAATCCAAGTGGTAATGCAATAGACTTTGTTTTAACAAACGCATAAGCCCATATTAGACCTGTAAGCCCAGTAATGATAAAAATAATAATCATAGGTACAATATCACCAATAATTCCATAAGAAAACCAATGATAAATTCCAAAAGAAATGGATGATGCAGCAATTCCTATTTTGAAACCTAGTCGTTTAATAAGAATATAGAGTAAAGCACCCCTAAATATTAATTCTTCGAATAAAACAGATTTAAAATTCAACCAGAAGAAATTCATGATGTCAAAGAAAGATAAGTCCTGCTTCAATTTCCAACTCAGATCAATGAGTATCGAATCTAGCAATTGAACTAATACACATAAGATTCCAGCAAGCAGAAGTCCAATTGAAAATTGCATAAATCTTTTGATCGGTGGATAAAATCCTAAAACAGATAAATTTTGCTTTGCAATTAATCGAAGGATTATCAATGAGATTAATAGTTGAACAACTATTCCTAACATTTTTTCATTCGACCCCTACTTTCTTATTCAGCAAATAGCTGCTAATCGTAAAAAATACCAGACATACAATGATCAAAGTGAACGTCGATGTGAAATTCGCGAAAGCTACGATACATAAAAACAAGCCAGCAATGAAGCTTAGACAGGTTGCGAGAAGAGATAACCTGCCGCAGCACTTGCCAATCAACATACTTGTAAAACATAAAAACACACAGCATGTAACAGAGAGAAACCATTTTATCACTAGCAGCACCTTGGACCACTCGAACGTAATCAAAGGGTCGGCGCGAAACAATAGCTCTCCACTAACACCGTATTGCACCCATAAACCTGCGAGCATGACTGCCGTTATTAGTATGACTTCTACAAGGATCGAGATATATTTGGAGAAAAGCAAATAAGTTCGGGGAACAGGAAGAACTAATAATTGATAAATCGAATGCTGCTGCCACTCGTCACGCCATGTAGAAAAGCAGTGTACAAACGGAATTAGCAATACGGCGCTGAATACCATAATATTCAAAGACATAATTAATCCAAGCCCGTACTCAGGAAGCTGCATATGAAGAGGCAGGATGGCAACCACCACATTTAGCAGGACTATTGCCCCGAGCGTAACCCAAATCGTGCTTCTTCGATTCCGTAGATCCGTAAGCACCAGCCTTCTAAAAGCGTGCATGATCGTACACCTCTTTCATAATATCCATTAAAGACAAGTTTCTTTCCAGTTTTAATGTCTCGACATGACCGCTAAGCAGCAGCTTCCCTTCGTGAATAAATATGACCTCATCGAGCATGACTTCCACTTCGGATACCTCGTGTGTAGTTATAATGATGGTTTGACCTTCATCCACAAAATCCTCCACAATCGCTTGAGCAATCTGTTGTCGCGCAAAAGGATCGATTCCCGAGAAAGGTTCGTCCATGAGCAAATATCGGGCTTGCCGGCTAAGTGCCAGCAACAGCTTCATCTTCGCTCGCATCCCTTTGGACGCCTCTCGAATCGACGTTTCGGGCATTAGTTCGAAAAAATCAAGCAAATGATGAGCCTTGTTATCGTCCCAATCCCAATACATGTCTTTCATATACTGCATGGCGTCAGATAACTTCATCCACGGATACCAGACATCCTTGTCGGGAAGGTACGTCAGCATCCCTCTTGTAGACAAACACGGCGATTTGCCGTCCAGCGTAATTTCACCCTGATCCAACAGAAGTAGCCCTGCCATAGCACTAAGCAACGTAGATTTGCCTGCACCGTTCGTACCCAATAATCCAACGATTCGCCCCTCACCGGCAGAAAAGGATATATCGTCCAACGCTTTTTTATTTCTGAATGTCTTAACGACATGGTCCACTCTAATCATTGCGTTTTCCCCCTTTCATATATTTTTTCATCGTATCCAGAATCTCCTCATCCGATCTCCCGAAAGAACGCAGCATTTCGATGCTTTGGCTAACCGCGGCGTTCAGCGCTTCTTCCCTTAACGCTTCCAAAATCTCCGCATCACCCGTCATAAAGCTTCCCTGCCCTCTTGCCGTTACAATTAATTTCATGTCCTCCATTTCCCTGTAGGCTCTCTGGATCGTATTCGGGTTGACCCCTAGTCTTTTGGCAAGCTCGCGTCGTGAGGGAATTTCCTGACCTAACTGATACGTTCCGTTGATGAACTTTATTTTGATGTCATCGATAATTTGGGTATAAATCGCTTCCTTCTGATTGAACTCCATCGAAGCCTCCACAAACTGCATTCAGTATTACTGTATTAGTTAATTAATACAGTAATACTAAGGGGGACCGAAGTCAATAGGTATTTCAAAAAAGGACGAGCACTACACGCCAATTGAAGGAACGAAGTTGAGTTCGATAATGCAAAAAAACAGTGTTTAACTTATGCAAAGTTAAACACTGTTTCATTGAATTTGATGAAATTATCTACCAGCTGCAACAAGCCTTATCACAAATACAATATTGTTCTAGATTATCATATAAAGATTATCCTCTCACCCAAAGTTCCATATGTCAACCAGGGCAACTCCCATTTCAACACGTAAATTGATTCATGCGTCCAATCAATTACAATTCAATGGACATAATTTATACCGTAGTGACAAATTACCAGAAGGGAATGAGTACGCATGGGAGCAGTCGGTTGTGGTGCAAGTTGTGCAGGTTACGGTTCTAGCGCAGCAGCTATTTTGGTTCTTTTTATTCTTTTGGTAATCATAACATCAGCTTTTGTATGGTAATTCCTTAACCAACACTAAGAACAACAAGAAAAAAACGGCCGCTAATTAAATGCGAGCCGTTTTTTCTTTGTTCCTGATATCTTATTCTCAGAGTGACCTTGTAATGGTAAACGAAGGTGACATATCAGATGAGTGACTCACCTGGATGGACCTGCTGTATTTTTTTGCAGGCTATTCCAATACTTAATTAGGGCATACGTC
>NZ_JBFTQB010000736.1:0-3371 GCF_056398785.1 Paenibacillus sp. 01T422
TCCGTCATTAATGAGATTGACGACTCCCGAATGGATGCCTATATGTCAGAATTACTGCAGGTCGTAGCTCATGATGCCGATTTTTATTTCCTGACTATCGCGATATCACCATCATTTCCACAATTGTTTGATTTCACAGAAGCCTATGAGCAGACGGTTAAGCTGTTGCAGGAACGAAAGCTCAACGAGGATACCCAAATTGTTCGTCAGGTTGTTGGTCGTCAATCCGTACATTTGCTTACGCCTGCGCAAGAGCAGCAATTCGACTGCAATCTGGCTGCAGGCAATACACAGGAGTTGCTTCATTTACTTGATCGCCAGCTTGCTCTTATGGAGCGTAAGTGTGAAACGGTGCTGCAATATCAAGAATTCTTAATTGATATTGTCCAAAAGGTGCGTAAAGCGTTCCATGTGCTGCGTTTAGATGAACGGGCTATACAACCCGTTATCGCTGGATTGAGCACGAGTCAAAGCTTCTATTCGGGGCGGCATTATCGTAAATTTTTCAGCCAACTGCTTGTTGCTGCTTGCGAGGAGATACGAGGTAATCAGAAAAATGAAGATCCTGTCATTGATTTTGTTGTGGACTATGTGAACAAACATTTCGCTCAAGATATTACGCTAGATATTGTAGCGGAGCACCTTCATATTACAGGAGGCTATTTGTCCACCTATTTCAAAGATAAGACGGGGGAAAACTTCATTGATTATATTAATGGCGTAAGAATCCGGGTGGCACAGCAGATGCTATTGGAAACCGATCTGAGAATTCAGGATGTCGCCAGTAGTGCTGGATACCACAACATTAATTCCTTCAACAGGATGTTCAAGAAATTCACCGGGATGCCTCCCCGCGAATTTCGTAGGGAGAAGCGCACGGAAGACGAATTAGATTAGTAAACAAAGTGACATGTCATGTGAGGAATGGAGGTGTTCCAAATTGAATGATAAAAATGTCAGAGAAGTTAGGATATCTGATTTTTCGGATATTTATTTGTTGAACCAACACTTTAATCCGAATCTATCTGCATTTTCTGAAGAGAAAGTAAGAGAGAAACTAGTCACCCTCACGACGAAAACAAAAGATATCATCTTTGTTTATGAACAGCATAACGAGGTGATCGGATATATTCATGCTAGTCCCTATGAATTGCTTTTTTCTGACTCATTAGTAAACGTCCTAGGATTTGTTGTGAATAAGGAGTATCGAAATCAAGGTATTGGCAGCATTTTAATTGAAAGTCTTGAACAGTGGGCGCAGAACGCTGGCTATTCGGGGATAAAACTGTTATCGCATCCAACGCGTGTACAAGCGCACAATTTCTATGAACGGCGTGGCTATAAGTTTACAAAGGATCAAAAAAATTTCATAAAGTCCTTCAATGAAAACTAAAAAACAGGCTGCCAGCAAATGTGGCAGCCTGTCTTTATATTAGTTTAAACAACACCTTGCGCAATCATAGCATCTGCGACTTTAGTAAAACCTGCAATATTAGCGCCTACAACAAGATTGCCCGGATGGCCGTATTCATCTGCCGCTTGAACAGCGCTTTTGTAGATATTTTTCATGATGGCATGAAGCTTGTCGTCTACCTCATGGAACTGCCAGGAGTATCGCATGCTGTTTTGAGACATTTCAAGCGCTGATACAGCAACGCCGCCGGCATTCGCTGCCTTAGCTGGCCCGAAGAGCACGCCTGCCTGTAGGAATACGTCAATCGCTTCCAAAGTGGATGGCATATTCGCGCCTTCACCAACAGCTTGTACACCATTTCTTACAAGAATTTTTGCCGATTCGGTATTAATCTCGTTCTGCGTCGCGCTTGGAAGGGCGATGTCGCATGGAATCGTCCAAATGCCGTCACAACCCTCATGGTAAGTAGCTGTAGGATGCTCGTTGACATACTCGCTGATACGCTTTCTATCCTCTTCCTTCAAGCGGCGAACCGTGTCTAGGTTGATTCCGTTTTTATCATAAATATAGCCATTGGAGTCGCTGCAAGCTACGACTGTAGCGCCTAGCTGCATCGCCTTTTGCATGGAGTAGATAGCTACGTTGCCTGAACCGGAAACAACGACTGTGCTGCCGTTAAAGCTAAGGCCTTTGGATTGAAGCATTTCATTTACAAAGTAAACGCAGCCATATCCAGTTGCTTCTGTACGTGCCAAACTGCCGCCGTAGATGATTCCTTTGCCCGTCAAGACACCAGCCTCGTATGCGCCACGAATTCTCTTGTATTGACCGAACATGAAGCCGATTTCCCGCGCACCTACACCAATATCTCCAGCAGGTACGTCCGTATCTTGCCCCATATATTTATAAAGTTCTGTCATGAAACTTTGAGTGAAACGCATGATTTCATTATCCGACTTGCCTTTAGGATCGAAATCAGAGCCGCCTTTACCGCCGCCAATTGGCTGGCCTGTAAGGGAATTTTTGAATGTTTGTTCAAATCCAAGAAATTTGATAATGCTTGCATTAACAGAGGGATGGAACCGCAAACCACCCTTGTAGGGTCCAATTGCACTGTTAAATTGAACACGGAATCCGCGATTTACATGTGTAACCCCTTGGTCATCTACCCATGGCACGCGGAAAGTGACTAAGCGCTCCGGTTCAACGATTCGTTCAAGGATTCCATGTTTCATATACTTCGGATGTTTGGAGAGAACAGGAATCAGGGACTCAAGAATCTCCTTCACTGCCTGATGGAACTCATTCTCATGAGGATTACGTCTTACCACTGTTTCGTATACGCCGTGCACGTATTCTCTTGCAACTGTTTCGTTGTCGACCTGTACTATCACAATCTCATCCGCCTTCACAATCAAGTATAGTTAAAAAAGTTTATTATAATAGTTTTACCTTATCCTAGTCATTTGAGCAAATAAAATTTACATGTCATGTAAGCTTACTCCATTGAGTCAATGAAGTGCCCATCCAAGGTTAAAAAAACCGCGAGAAATGATTCCTCGCGGGTATTTCTACTGTATTTTACGAAACGACTTGCGAAAGTCACTAGGTCTCACACTGGTTTTGCTGTGGAACAGGTTCGAAAAATAATGGGGATCGACATAGCCAAGCTTGTAACCAATCTCACTTATGGTCAATTGAGTGTCTAACAGCATACATTTAGCGGATTCTATCTTTTTGGAGATGACATAGTTATAGATGGTAGTTCCCACTTCCCTTTTGAATAAGCGATTCAAGTGTCTGTTAGAAACGCCAATCTGTGAGGAGAGTTGTGTCGAGTCGTAAGGAGAGAGGACACTGTTATCCAGGAATTGTTTGATAGATTGGACCGTTGATGTTAACGTATCGCCTTGTTTTCGTAAAGTCTCAGAGAGACACACGATGATTCGCATGAGAG
>NZ_JBFTQB010000737.1:0-3366 GCF_056398785.1 Paenibacillus sp. 01T422
GCATTACCTACATCGAGGTTGCTACAGGGCAGCTTAAGAACTTCGCCGGCTGCAAGGGGAACTGCTCCAAAGAAGATCTTATTATTCCGATCTATGAGCTCTGGGGATTTAGAAACGGCAGCGACAATGTCCGGGATGCTTTTATCCTGGCGCAAATCGCTAGGGCCATTAAAGAAACAGTAAAACTGAAAGCTTTTCAAAGAGATGTCATTAAGAAAGTGAGAGGGAGATAGCACATGGYCTACATCGAAGCTGAAGGTGTTCTTGTGAACGCGAATATGAAGAAGGGTGGAAAGCTTCTCATTCAAATTGAAGTTACCGAGGATTTGGAGAACAGAGAGGATTATTTCCATCTACGTAAGATGATCGAGAAAAACGTTCGGTTTTCCTTGGACAGCCTGGTTGTGGAGTACAACGTTACACTCAATGCCAGGACGAACAAGCCGGTTCGTGAATATCAAGTTGATGTAAGTGGAGTTGTATCCGAAGTGAAGTCAGAAGGTGAACAAGCTGAAATGGATCTTGGACTTCCGGCCGAAAAAGTACCGACGAAAGAAGAAACCGAAGAAGTCGATCGTAAACTAATAGATGAGTTTATCCGCAGCGGTCTTGCTCCGCAGCATGAGGACTTAACATTAGACTTCACATCAATTCTTAAACGTTTTTATGATGGTACAGGATATGCCAAGATTGCTGCTGATTTAAATATTACATTGGGTGAACTCTCAGTGATGTTGGACGAGTACCGTAAGAGAGTAGCTCCGCTTGCTGCGAAGTGGGATGACTGGAGGCGGGGGCAAGTTGAGACTTTTGTGGAGAAGCCTGAGATGACGGCTGCTGAAGGTTCTAAGGATGATGTAGTTGAGTTTACTGAACCTAAGGATCAAGGTACACAAGAGCCTGATTCGGGTAAGGATGGGAAGAGCAATCAAATTGGCAAAGATGAGCTGGAGAACTTTATTTTAGGTGGAGATGGCCCAGCATTTGAAGATTTACCATATGACTTTAAAGAGCTTCTTACTCGCAAGCGTAATGGTGAGACATGGATGGAGATCGCACAGTCATTGAAAATAAGTTCAAGTAAGTTATCTGCAGATTGGAGCGAGTACAAGAAGCGTATTAAATCTGTATTAGATGGAGAGAGCGGAGCCGCATAAAAAGGGAGGGTTAAGATATGAAATGGAAACAAGAACTTTTATGGGTTAAAAGAAATGAATATGGTGTTGCACTACGAATAGAGGAAGAGCGGCCGGCAGGTGTTCCGGATGCTGAGATTGATACTGATTCGGTAGAAGATGAACAGATAATCAAACCGATTGATAGTATGTCTGCATTTGCTTCGCTCAATCGGTACTTTGCACTTGTTGAAAATACAGAACCAACACTGGAGCAAGCAGAGGAAGCAGTAAAAACACTTTGTCATGTATACGGAGCTGCGAATGAAGATGTATTGTTTGAACGCGGTGATCCGGAGTTGATTGAAACATACAAACAGCTAAAAAATGAAATTTTGCTGAAAGTAAACTAATAAGGAAAATCCTCTGCGTGTAATATTTTGGGATCRCAGAGGATTAGTCAATATAACACACATCAATCTTACTAAGCTATTTTATTGATTATCGTCGCGTCCACCTTGCCAATTACCGCCTTGATGTTGACCTGGATAAGGCATTCCTTGCCATCCGCCCTGTTGACCATGCCATTGACCTTGGTGCATTCCATGATACGGCATTGGGGTTTGATGATGGGGATGTTGACCTGGATGAATAATCACGTGATGGAAGTGGTGATGGTGATGTAGTTGATGAGGATTTTGTTGGTAGTGTTGCTGGTGATGTTGTTGTTGATTTAGATTTTGATTGTAACTCATTTAGCAATCTCCTCCAAATTTTGATACATCAACCTATGTAGAATTGTGATAGTTGGATGCTTGACTTTATCTATTTGGGCGTTTTTGAACAATTTAAAAGAATGATCCCCCGACTCCTAACAAGAATCACAACTGAAAGACATAAAAAAACCACCCCATCGTACAGACCGATGAAGTGGTGAAAAGGATGAGGGTTGACACGATTACAATATATTCCATAATTTAACAATTGTGATCAAAATTTAAAAGCCTAAAATATCGCTCAAAGATAAAACTGTTATCGGTTTTCGGTGATAGCACTACAAATAAAGCACATACTTTTTTTCCCTTTTATTTGCTTCACATTGTCACAGTAGATACATCTCATGAACTTGTCCTCCATATATCCACTTAGTCTTCCGGTGTACGATCCAAATATAGACGAGTTACTGAAGTTGTGTCCCCTCTATCAATTTCCTCTTCAGTAGCTTTCTCTTCAAGTGGGTCGTGCGTGTTCATACCTGGGGCGATTGTAGGTTCATCATTTTCAGCAGTAGCCGTATCTTTCAAAAATATCACTCCTTAGAATTATTAGCGTTATATTATACAATTTCACGGAATTTATTCACCTCTAAAAAAAGTGATGGACATTAGTGAACACCGACTGAAACAGAAAATTGAGGAGAAACATAAATTGAGCATCGAGTGAAGACCCGATGCTCAAAATTAACTTGTTTTATCTATTTTAAGATTTTGGAACCTTCTGGTAAAACAGCATCCTTATCGACTACAATTACTCCCACCCCTCCGGGGATATATGCAGCAACTGTATTTTCATCAACATTTATATAGTTGCCAGGTACATAAATGCCATGGACTAAAGTGTGAATAATGCCATTCTTATACGTGTGAGCTGGTGTATTTACAGTCTCGGTTGCGGCATTAATGGCGCTCGGAAGCATTAAACTAGAACTTGCAAGAAGTAAAAATACTTTTGTTTTAAGGGATTTCATATTGCATCACTCTCCTAACGGTAAGTTTAAAGGTAACTCTACAGATCATATGTTAACAATTGGAATAATATTATGCTGGACATCTCAAAGAAGCGAATTTAATAAGAAGTCTGATTTCAAGGTCAGCTCATGAGGAAAAATAAAAAGATCCCCCGACTCCTAGCAAGAATCACGGGGGATCAAACATATGTTCCTATAACCTATATTAACACACTGCGGAGGTGTGAGGGAATGGGAAGCAATGACTTATCTGATGGATACAAACAAACAGCTGCCATGCTTAGAAGGCTGGCTGCTGAGAAAGCGATTAAGATTAAAGAAATTGAACAGCAAGAAGATGAAAGTATTGTTTGTAAACAAGATGAGCTTTCAATGCTGCAGGCTGATCGAAGAATTATTAATGAGATGGTTGCTGATTGTGAGTGGACGATTGAATGGCTGGACAGCGGGCGCCGCCCAGGGAATAAGAGGGGAATTGAGCGGCGGGCAGCGTATCAACGGGAG
>NZ_JBFTQB010000738.1:0-3363 GCF_056398785.1 Paenibacillus sp. 01T422
GGACTGTCTTTCATATAAAAGATCAACAATGTAATAACTACGATACAAACAGATAGAATACTAATTACTCTTCTCATTATTCTTCTCCCTTCTTAATAAACTAAAAAATGTGACCTATTGGATGGCCAATAGGTCACTAAATATGTAGAAAAATCAAAATTGCATGCTAAGGAGTAAGGGTTCCCGCTTTAATTCTTACTTTCTCTTCATTTTGGGAAGTA
Organism: Paenibacillus sp. 01T422; assembly: GCF_056398785.1. Classification (NCBI taxonomy): domain Bacteria; kingdom Bacillati; phylum Bacillota; class Bacilli; order Caryophanales; family Paenibacillaceae; genus Paenibacillus; species Paenibacillus sp. 01T422. The sequence continues at coordinate 222 of NZ_JBFTQB010000738.1, forward strand.
TAATCAACAAGAATACTTGTTTGAGGGTATCCATAAAAAAGTCCCCAATCTTGAGAGGTTACCGGATTATATCTTTGTCCAATTTCAACATTACTCCAGCGGACATAATTTAACTCAGATCCTGAATTAAGGTTTTGAGGTGCCTGGGCAATTGATGTTATTCTTTTAATTTTCATGCCTGTGCCATCTGAATAGAATTTATAAGATGAACCGAGCTCAGCTGTCAAGGCACCTCCGACAAAATATCCTGCTCTATTATAGCCCTCTGCAYATAATCCAACGTAATTTGTGGCTAACACATAAAAATCCATGTAAATACTCTGACCACCCTGAAAATTATAGTTATCAGGCATGACTATTGTACTCTCATTGGCCCCTTTAACAAACATACCCCAGGATTCTTTCCATGGTTCGGTACCAGATTCATAGTTATAAGCTAGTCCAATATCAATACCTTTTCCTCCAGAATCGACTGCGCCTGTGTATACATATGCTTTATCATTAGTTCCGCTAGCCATATAAATACCAGAGCCTTTTTTAGGCACATCTAGACTTGCACGAAGTCTGGAGTAACCTGTACCTGAGTATACTCTTCGATATGGTCCACTATTTGCATTCTCAGATTGATAATCCGGATATTTCCATCCCGTGCTAGTAATTCCTAGACTAGATTCTGCATCAACTTTATCTTCTTTAACGTTTTCTGTTTTTACCCATTGTGCCGGTAATTCTTTAAGTTTACCAGAATCATCTAACAAATTCTTGTTTTTGATTTTAAAATCTTCTTTTAAATTCTTTCTATTAGAAATGATGCTTCCATCAGCATTAATATGAATTATATTTTCTCTATGTTTTTCATCCATCAAAGACATTACTTCTTTTATTTTTTTCTTTTCATTGGCCGGTAGGTCCTTGTCAATGAGTACATCAATCTTTGCGTCCTCTTTGATAGCTTCTGGAGCATTATCAGCTGAGGCCATTGGGGAAACAATCATAGTTAATAATGATACCAACAAAATAGATTTTTTAATTTTCATCGTCCTTTTTCTTCCTCCTAAAAAATTAGTAATAAACTCCTAAAATATAGAATTTTATAGAAAAAACCACCTCCTTGAATTATAAAAAGTAAATAATACCATTATTTGGTATGTTTGCAAAGTAAATAATACCATTATTTGGTATATTCATCAAGTAAACTTTTATTAACATCCTATTTTAAAATGGAAATTCTGTATTTCCCTTGCGACAAGAGAAGGTTTTTTTGCTCTTCATAAGCAATTATCACACGCGAAAATGGAAATACTGTTACAATTGAAGGAAATAGCGAAATAGTATCTCTCAAGCTGCTAGTGAATAAATTAAAGCTTCTGCATAAGTTGATGTTATACCTATTAAGGAGAGGAAGCATAGTTTCAGGTTCCAAGAAGATTAATAGATGTTTATTTATTATTGCAGTTACATCACTTATTCTAACGGCAACTTTATAAGATACTTGTTGAAACATAATAGATGAATTTCCTAAGACACAAAGACGGAAAATTTCCGTGAGGATAGCAGTGGTCGGCACTGGATGGGTTTAGGAAGTGATAGAATTGTTGATCAACTGAATATTGAGGGATACAAGCCTTCGCGCTCCATGGCCTTTCAAAAGCCGACCATAAAAAGAAATATTAAAAACGAGGCGTATAAGGGTACTCTTGTTATTAACGATAGGAAGCGAGTAAAAGAAAACGGAAAATATGTTTACAAGATTCTCGAAACTGTGTCTACACTTAATGCTCACCCACCGATAATTCCCGTAGACGATTGGGAAAGAGCCACAGGTTACGTGAAGATCAGCCGATCAAGCGAGAAAGTAATGTGAGAAGCCAGCAATCGTCCTTGGAACGACAATGCTAAAAGATTTGATTTATTGTGGGGTCTGCGGTAAGAAGATGACCATTAGCAGAGAAAAAATGGTCCAATTCTTTAAAGCCTTGCACACATCAGTTGCCTAACAGTGCTGAAAAATGTAATAACTGCGGTGTTAAACTGAAGCATATAGAGAATAATGTTTTGAATACTCTTAAAAAGTACAAAAGTGAGATTGAAGTAGAATTGCCAAAATTACAAATGCACGACGTATCAAAAGTAGAGAACGATCTGCAGGAACGTTTGAAGAGAGTAAGATACACATATTGCGGAAAATAAGCAACAGCAGACTAATCTAATTGATTTGGGTGTTGCGGGGTTTTTACCTACGATGAGTTAAAATCCAAAAACAAGAATTATTAATCAGATGCAGCTGCTCGAAAAGTCCAAGGAGAACTTGACAAGGGGCTAGGAAATATAAATGTTACGTCCTATATTACAGAGTTGAAGCGAATTTTAGATATGCTTGATAATCTTGAATATCAAACGGCAGAAGGAAAAAATATGCTATTGTGCGAGAGCCACAAACCATTCATTCTTTGCTCCCGTTCGTGCCTAACCACATACCATTCCTTAATCAGAGTTTCAATTAGCTCTATTAATAATTGAGCCTCGTTTGGATCTACATCAACGATGGTATTGATATCTTTTTCCATATGCGCACCAATATTGCCAATTTTTCTTACCGCATCAATAGCACTCCAAGTAAGTGGGTCAAGGCTATCTTTGATAGCTCCAATCTCTTCAAATAAAGTTTTCCCAGATACACCCCAGTAGTCTCTGATCATTCCTTGTAGACACCTTCTTGAAAGGGTCGCTGATGCTTTTGGGCTTAGATCTTTAATCAAACATGCCTCATTATAATCATCAACGATTGGTATAGGGACATACTCAGGTAATTGCATTGAGACAGATGAGGGTAGAAGCGACTAAGACTTCAATGGATTTGAAGTATCCTTAATCCAAGAAGCGCCATGTCCACTATTCAACTTAGCTCCATGCATATGTGCTTTTAGCATAAACCTCTTACAATCAGGATTTGGACATAAAGTAAAGTCAACAGTTACAACTACCTTTCCAAATTCTGAATTGTCTATCATCATTACAATGTAAATGTTTTAGTTGATGGACGTAGGTCTGCAGTCGTTTTTGATCAAAATGGAGAAGTTTKTAATCAACAACGAGGTTTAAATTTGACAGACAAAGAAAAACTCAATGTTTGGAATGAAGC
>NZ_JBFTQB010000739.1:0-3951 GCF_056398785.1 Paenibacillus sp. 01T422
CTCTTACTGTTGTTTCTTATTTATCCGACTCTGCAGCTTTTCCGATACAGCTTAACTAGCTGGGACGGCTACAGCCCAAGCTTCAAGTACATTGGCTTCGACAATTATGTCCGCATGCTGTTTGATTTCCCTGAAGCCTGGCATGCGATAAGGAATAACGGCATCTATTTCTTACTCCATACGGTTGCAATTCCACTTGAACTGATGACGGCGGTGCTGCTAAACAGAGTGCTGCGAGGGAGCGCATTCTTTCGATTTTCTGTCCTAATGCCTTATATTATTAACGGAATTGCAGTCGCCTACATGTTTAGTTACATTTACAATCCTATTAACGGACCTCTTAATGAATTGTTAAAAGCAATCGGCTTAGAGTCATGGATTCAAAGTTGGCTAAGTGACGCGAACGTCGTCAATTATTCCTTAGTGGTAGTCTCGCTTTGGCGCTACAGCGGTGTCCATGTCGTTCTATTTCTAGCCGGGCTGCAGTCGATCCCGAAGGATCTATATGAAGCAGCTGAAATTGATGGGGCGAATTTCTGGCAGCAGCAGCGGTTTGTAACTTTGCCAGGTATCCGCCGAGTGGTGGAGATTATTCTGTTCATGAATGTATCCGGAGCCCTTCTCCAATATGACATCCCGCTTGTCATGACCAATGGGGGTCCAGGCAGCGCAAGCTCGACATTTGGTTTATATTCGTTGCAGACGGCCTTTACGTATAACAATTACGGTTTGGCCTCGTCGATGGCGGTTATGCTTTTGTTCTTAATTATTATTTTTTCAGCGCTGCAGGCATGGATTGTGAAAGACAGGAGTGAATCTTGACATGGAACGTACACAGTTATTGAAACWAACCTATAAGCCGGATGTACCAAGCAGGACCCGTTCGATAAGCTCTCAGCGACTAGTAGGTCATATCGTTTATTATGTGTTTTTTACCTTAATGGCGGCGATCGTATTCGTACCTATTCTGCTTGTTGTGTTCGGTTCGTTTAAGACGAATTTGGAGTTGGCTGAGACGTCGCCTTTTTCTTTGCCGAGGAGCTTTCTGCATATCGACAACTATGTTAGCGCCTTGAAAGAAGGCAATATGGTGCGCGGACTGGGGAACTCAGTGCTGCTCGTTGCGTGCAGCATGCTAGGGAATATGATGCTCGGCACGATGACGGCTTATGTGCTGAATCGTTTTCAGTTCCGCATGCGAAAAGTGATTCTCATCTTATTTATGGCAGCCATGATTATTCCAGCTTATACGACGGAAATTGCCCGGTTTCAGCTCATTCATGCTCTTGGAGTCTATAATACACTAGGGGCGCCTCTGCTGATTTATATAGGAACAGATATTATGCAGATCTACATTTACATGCAGTTTCTCGAAAAGATTTCCGTACAGCTCGACGAGAGCGCGATGCTGGATGGAGCCTCTTACGTGCGAATTTTCCGCTCGATTATTTTCCCGTTATTGCTGCCAGCAACAGCTACTCTAGCTATACTAAAAAGTGTTACAATAATGAACGATATCTTCGTCCAGCAGCTATACATGCCTAGCGTGAAGCTTGCGACGTTGGCGACTTCATTGACGGCTTTTGTCAGCACACGCAGCTCCGATTTATCTCAGCTGTGCGCTGGGATTATCATTGTTTTGCTGCCAAGTGCCATTTTCTACATCGTATTTCAACGTTATATTTTCAAAGGTCTCATGGATGGGGCTGTTAAAGGATAAGGAAGAGGCAGTCAACTTGGCCATTGGAGGATGAATCGGTTGCTTAAAATGATGATTGTTGACGATGAACCGCTTGTTCGCCTTGCACTTCAACATATGATTGATTGGCCAAGTATGGGAATTGCGGTCGAGGTCGAAGCCGCAGACGGGGCGGAGGCACTTGAGATTCTGGAGCAGCGAGACGATATTGATCTCATGCTGCTGGATATCGAGATGCCGAGGCTCAGCGGAATCGAGCTGCTGCGGGCTTACCCGGCCGTTAAGGAAAAGCGGAGACCCGTCACGATCATGCTAAGCGCCTACAGCGATTACAGCTATGTTAGGGAGGCTTTTGTGCTCGGTGCTATCGATTTCATCGTCAAGGCGGATATGGATGAGGAGCATCTTGTGCCTGTCGTTCTGAAGGCGATTAGCGAACTTCATAAACAGGAACCTTCGTTAAATCCGCTGCCGGCTAGTGAGGCCCAAGACGACATCGACGCGAAAAGTGAAATTCTTCGCCAGCTCATCACGTTTGATCCTCACCAGCAGGAGGATTCAGCAGCCGTTATGGCGACAGGAATTCACGAATGGCTAGGTGAATCCAACCAGTTGGTTGCTGTCATGACCATTGCACATGGCTCTGCGAATAGCAGGTTGGAACGAAGCTTACATGATACGAAAACGCAGCGTTTTATTAGACAATCGGTGCAAACCGTGCTCGACGCCATGTCGATCCAGCATTTTATTTATCGTAAAAGCCAAACGGAATACGTGCTGTTTTGTACGTTGGCACAGTATCGAAGTGAAAGTGTCATTCGCGAAAAAGTGCAGTCTGCTTTTACCATGATGCAAACTCGGCTTATCCAATATGTGAATGTTTCGATATCTATCGGCGTGAGTGAGCTGGCTAGTGGAACGAAGCATTGGTACCGCCTGCACCAGCAGGCAGCGCATTTGGCAACGATGAGTTTTTTTGCCGGATGGAACAAAGTGTTTTATCCCGAAAGTTGTATGGATCAGGGAAGAGCTGGATCTGGATCTGGAGCGAATGCCAGCCAGGATCATGTTCGCAAGCTGCAGCTGACGCTGAAGGCAAACGGTGCCGGGATCGCTCAGCTGCTGGAGCAGGGAAATCCGGAGCTGTGGAACAGGGAGTTTGAACAAATGCAGCTGCTGCTAGGACAAACATGGGGGTGGAAACCCCAGGAAGTCCAAGCTGCGCTTGAGAATTTGCTCTGGGAGCTCGGTGGTTTGCTCTATCGCAAAGGCATAAGTTGGGACGAACTGGAGGAAGAGATTCAGCATCCTTTTGAATATATGAGAAGCTTGGAAACATTGGAAGAAACGAAAAGCTGGCTGCATCGGATCTGCGCGAACTTGTACAGCTGGCTTCATGGGAAGGAAAAAGCGGATAGCAGCTACAGCACTGTAGTAGCGACAGCTAAACAGTTCCTTGATCTTCATTACATGGAAGATGTCAACCTGGTGTTAATCAGCGAGATGGTGGGTGTCAGCGAAAGCTATTTAAGCAAACAGTTTACGAAGGAAGTCGGCAGCAATTTCATCCAGTACTTAACGAATTTGCGCATCGAGGAATCCAAACGATTGATGAAGAAGAAAGGCTTTAAAATTACCGACATTGCCGAGACATGATACATGTCGTATCATGTCGAAAATTCGCGAATGGAAACCTATTTAGAAGGGTGGTTGCAGGAATGAAATCCAGTAGTCCCAAGTTGAAAAAAGGTATCACGGTATCTTTAGCTGTACTAACAGCACTCCAAATGTATGCTGTCATCCCAAGTGGTACAGCTCTAGCGGCTGATGGAGATGCCTATTTCCAAGACTATAATAACGGGCAAATTGGCGGTTGGAAGAAAACCTCCGGTAACGCTACTTTCAGCGTAGTGAATAATGCGCTCAAAGTTGTTACATCCGGGGTAACATTGATGGTGGATGATAATTCGCCTTCCTATCAGAATGCTGAGCTAGAAACTAAGCTGAAGGTCGAGAGCGGGCAAGGCCGATATGGCTTTTTGTTCCGGTATGTGGATGTGAATAATTTTGCAGGCATTGTTTATGACAACGGCAGTTGGCTCTACTATTACTATAAAAATGGAACGGAATACTACGGCAACATCGCTTCTAAGTCCATGTCTACTAATCAAACCTATGATATCAAAATCAGGTATGTGGATTCGGACATTATTTTATGGATTGACGGAGAGAAGGTTGCAGCTGCAACGGTT
>NZ_JBFTQB010000740.1:0-5032 GCF_056398785.1 Paenibacillus sp. 01T422
GGTTTGTCCTTTAATGTTATTTCTTGTTTCGTACTGTCTTTGAAAGTTATAGAATCTCCATTCAGCGGAGCAATACTATTTACAGGTTTAGTTAGCGTCGTCTGTTCAGTTACAGTAGGGTTAGGAGAAGAAGTTTCCGTTTGCTTCGAAGAGGAACAACCCATAACGACTGTTGATAACACGAATGTACTTACAATGATTAACCCTAAACGATTCAATAAAATGCACCCCTTTAAGTTTCATATGCCATTGATCATATAGCAATATGTAGGGTAAGAGATGACTCCAAAGTGCTATTTAACGGGAATAATGTGAAGAATTCTTGCCAGTTGGTTTTATATTTTACTGATCATTTTCAATATAGAAGGTCAATTTTTAAGTTTACAATTCAATGTTCACAAAGCCTCCATCATATGTTCAATGATTTGTCTGATAAATGACCCCTTTGAGTCATGCCATCACATCTTCTTAGAGATACAATGAACAACAATAAGAGGTGAGAATGATGACTCAATTGACTTATAAAATATTAATTGCAGATGCTGATGAGCGAACGCGCACATTAATTCGTATGTACTTAGAAACTGAACATGCCATTATTGACGAGATAGACAACGGCGAACAAACACTTATGAACGCATTAGACTGTGATTATGATCTCATTATTATGGAATGGGAGTTGCCTGGGCTTAGCGGACTAGAGGTTTGTCAAACATTGAGAAATTTTAAACAGACACCTGTCATCTTGATTACAGCAAAAAACGATGAGTCAGACCCTATTCTCGCCTTTGAGGCAGGTGTAGACGATTATATAAGCAAACCTTTTAGTCCTAGAGAGATGTTGCTTCGAATCAAAGCGATTTTAAAAAGAACGCTATCGAATAAATTTTGGGACAAGCAGCCTCAATTTAATGATCAAATCATTTTTCCATATCTAACAATTGAACAACACGCGCGAAGGGTACTTGTAGATGGTCAAGAGATCACTCTTACGTTAAAAGAATACGAGCTTTTACGATATTTTTCCCTTCATATTGGAAAAATCTGTACGCGTGAGATGCTTTTAAAGGAATTATGGAATTACGAAGAGAATCGTGATCAACGAACAGTGGATACCCATATCAAACGTTTACGTGAAAAAATATATATCTATTCACCAGTTGCAGCGTCAATGATTAGAACCATTTGGGGCCTTGGATACCGAATGGAAGTAGTCAATTAATAATCTAATAATAAAAACGCCATTCTCCAATACCATTGGATATGGCGTTTTTTTGCATTTTATTTTTTGGCAGCGAGCCATTCAGAAAGCATCTGGATCTCTGGATCTTTCAGCATTGACTTGAATGCAGGCATGCCCCCGCCTCCATTTTTAATCTTTACCGCAAGTTGATCTTTACTAAGCTTCCCACCAACTTTCGCCAATGAAGGACCAATCTTTCCTTGGAGTTCTCCGCCATGGCAAGACATACAATTGCCCTTATATAAAGTTTCAGCACTATTTACACTGATTGAGACAGACGGACTAGTTATAGAAGTACTTATCTCATGTCCCGAATGCTGATCTTTCGTACTAGAACCACAAGCTGTTAAAACAATGATTAAGAATAAACTGAGATAACCGCCAAACGTCTTCAGTAACATTTTAAATACTCCCTTCTTAAAACATCAAACAAACTCAATCTCTTCTTTTCGCTCTGTTCGATACCATTGAAAGAAGGCAAGCCCAAGTACAGTAGCATAAATCAACTCCTGCATGATCTTCATGATAACTCCACCTAGCTGTTGATCCGCATAGGGAGTAAGGAAATCAATTAAACGAGGGATATCCACTTCTGTGAAGTAGAATGGCGTACAAAGAATATGCGAGCCTTCGGTGTACAATTTATAAAGTGTAGACTGAGAAAAAATAATACACGCACACGCTGGAGTCAGTAATAAGCCATTCATAAAGATATAACCTATCTTTTTCAAACCTGACATAGCTCCATATTCACGCATCGGACATATCAAAGGCCACCACATACAAAAGGAAGTTGCCATCAAAAGCAAGTGAGAGATGTTATGTGCTAGAAAATTAGACATCGCCATATCGAATATAGGAGGCCAATGATAAATAGAAAAAAAGAAATTGAACATCAACAAAGCCGGTATTGGTTGTGTGAACAGTCTAATAACGAAACCGAACACACGATTAGACATTATTTTATGATAAAAGCCTTCAGGCAAGCCTGCTAATATAAGAGGCGGCATTGCCAAATATAAAATGGATTGCTGAAGCATGTGAGCGCTGAATAACAGATGCCCAAGAACTGTTAAAGGGCCTCCAAAACCAATGTAGAACAAGAAACAACCTACTAAGAAATAGATGCGGCGTTTTCGTCTCTCAGATTGATTGAGCAACTTGTGTTTACTTTCTGCTTCTACAGTCATACAATAATACGTCCCAACAAGCCCAACGATCAAAAGAATTTCTGGTGTGAATAATGCTTCAAAACCGAATAGATCCATTAGTGTTCCAAATGTCACTGTACTCTCCTTCCTACTCACCTAGTACTAATATACTCAATTACAAACTTTTCAAAATGACTCAAAAGAGCTATTAAGCATATATTGGAGCAAAAAAAGTCTAGAGTTTGCTGCTTATTTATAATTCAATAGCACTTTATAGTCATGGCATCGTTGGCAAAGGTGGTTATAATGACAAAGAAAAGATAATTGTGAAGGAGTCGAATGATTTAATATGAAAAAATTGTACATGCTTGTTCTGTTTGGCGTCATGTTAACAGGATGTCAGGGATCAAATCATAGTGACATGGACATGGAAGGCATGGATCACAACGCAATGAAAATGATTGAAGTTAATGTGAAAATCAATCCCGAGCTGCCGAAAATCAAAGAGCTAGTGGAAGTTATCGCAACCATTAAGCAGGACGGCGTGAACGTTAAAAAAGCAAATGATGTGACCTTCGAAATTTGGGAAGAAGGGCAACCCGGCGAACATGAAAAAATTAAAGGCTCTAAAAAATCAGATGGTGTTTATGCAATAACCAAAACCTTTACTAAAGCAGGTACTTACAGCGTGATTTCTCATACCTCAGCAGCAGGCATGCATACAATGCCAACAACACAATTTAAAGTGGAACCAAACTAAGGAGGAAGAGATTCGTGCAAACATCGAATAGGAAACTATCATTACGCATAATTACGTTAGCTTTGATTGCTGTCATTATTGTATGTGCAATTTACTGGGTTCAAAGAGGTACGGATCCATTACCAAAAATAAAAGATGCTCCCGAATTTAGTTTGCAAAATTTGAAGGGAGATCAGGTCAAATTAGGTGATACTCTGCTTAGAGGAAATGAGACTGACGTTATAAAGACAGCGAATGATTTTGGAATCATGGCAGTCAAACAAAAAGACGGCCAATTCGCTCATTCGATTCGCTCTTTGTTTCTAATTGACCAAGAAGGCAGCATTCGTAAAATTTATGATATGGGCGAAGGCATGGATAACAATTTAATTGAAAAAGATTTAATAAAACTATCTAAAGCATCCTAGACTTCCCCTTTTCGTATTTCAACCTTTGTTCTTCCAAGATCGCGCTTGATTTGTAACTTCCAGCCCATTTCAAGTGCTCTTTCCTTCATAATTTTCAAGCCATAGCGATCCTGATAGCTGTAAGGATCGCTCAAAATTCCCACTCCATCGTCTTCCACAACACAGCACCACGAATTTCCATTGTATCCTTCAGCCTGTATCCATACTTTTTGCGCCTTTGCATGTTTACGGACATTTAAAAGAGCCTCTCTGATAGATGCATATAATTCTACTTTTTCTTTAGTCGAGAACTTCTCTTCCGACAACTTCCAATTCCACGTTACAACGATTCCCGTCTCCGCTGTAAAATCAGTCACCATACTTTCCAGAAATTGCATCCATGGCAGATTTTCCGGATCATTCGGATATCGCAAGTTTGAAATAGCCTGTCTTACATATTCATTCACTTGATGAACCGTTTTCTTTAATCCATTCGTATGTTCCGTGTGCTCATGATCCTGCTGCAATTGTTCCAACTGATCCATTTTTAAAGACATAAGAAATAAAGATTGTGCGATCCCGTCATGGAGCTCCCGAGCTATTTTCTCTCGTTCCTTCAATGCAGCCTGTTTGGATCGCTCCCGATTTAACTCGTCTTGTGTAGCTTCTAGCATAGAGAACAACTTTAATAAGAAAGTAATACTAACTGCCAGTTCAATAACTGGAGAAAGCCAGTTTCCCACTTCCATGGACATATGATCGAGGAAAATATGATGGCGCGAGTACTCCCATATCGTAAGTGTTAGTGATGGAAGGACTAATATTAACCATTTAATTTGCTTGTAAGTCATACTTTTCACCTTTCCCTTGGTATGATTTTTTCTTAACTATACGCAATCCTGACAATTTCCAAATGCCTCGAAAGGGCTACTTACTTATCATTTCGAGTATCCTAGCCCTTTCGAGGCATGGCAGTTTAAAGCTGAATAGTTATAATACAAGGATAAAAAGTAATTCATACATTAACTATTAAACATAAAGGAGCAATCAACTCAAATGAAAAAATGGACTATGTTCGCACTATTTTGTACGGTGGCTGTAATGGGTTTAGGCATTTTGTTTGATAGAGCAGCAACGCATAAATCTTCAGAGCAGAAAACAGAAGTAGCGTCCAAGATGCCCGCAGGCACTTTAGATGCCAATTTGGCACAAACGACCTTTAAGCAAAATTGCATGTCCTGCCACGGTACCGATCTTCAAGGAGGTGCTGGGCCTAATCTACAGAAAGTCGGTATTAAACTATCTGATGAACAAATTTTCAAGAAAATAGAAAGTGGCGGCGGCATGATGCCTGCTTTCAAAACACAACTGAAAGAGGAGGAAGTAGCCAATCTTGCGCGCTGGCTTGCAGAAAAAAAATAGCACAGGAAAAAAGTAAGGAAATCACGCCTAAGTGGTTTCCTTACTTTTTTCTTGTTAGTAGTGCTAGTTA
>NZ_JBFTQB010000741.1:0-3341 GCF_056398785.1 Paenibacillus sp. 01T422
GTACTAAGGAGCAAAAGGGATGGTGAGTTTGCGGTAAGGATAGTTTTATTATAGTAGGTTATTATCAGCTCACTTTATAATTTTTTTGATACACTGTTGGATAGGTGGTTAAGTTCTGTTCATGGTTAACACGGCAGTGATTCAGGATGTTATTAATTGGAAAACGAGCGAGGAGGAGGCGACTAATGGGTGCGAAAATGCACGTCGACGAAATGGACATAGATGAGGCAGTCGTGCGCCGTCTACTTGATGTCCAGTTTCCCCACTGGGCGAAATTATCCCTGAGACGGATCGAGCCTGCTGGAACAGTGAACGCCATCTTCCGGCTTGGCGAAGAATTATCCGTTCGGCTAGCGCGGCGGTCGGGGCCTACGACACAAGGAAGCCGCGAGTTTACTTGGCTGCCCAAGCTTGGACCATTGGTTCAGCTTGAAATACCCGTACCTATCGCACAAGGGCATCCGAATAGCGAATATCCGTGGTTTTGGGAGATACATACGTGGGTTGAGGGTGAGACGGTGCCATTAGAGGAAATTGACGCGATTCAGGCAGCGCGTGATCTTGCAGCGTTTGTTGCGGCGCTGCAACGAATCAATCCATCGGGTGGACCGACAGGCCGCGGCATTCCTTTGGCTCAACGAGATGAGGAGTTCCGATATTGGCTGGCGAAGTTCGACGGAGATCCTGCGGTATCGGCTGTGTGGGAATCGGCACTTGCTGCGCCTCCGTGGGAGGGTCCACCAGTTTGGCATCACGGAGACCTTGACGTGCGCAACTGGCTCGTGCGTAATGAACGCATCACTGGTGTGATCGATTGGGGTACAATGGGCATTGGCGATCCTGCATGCGATATTATGGTCGCCTGGAAGTTACACTCGCCGGCGGCACGTGATGCGTTCCGTGACTATCTGCCGACGGATGACGCTACCTGGGCAAGAGCTCGTGGATGGGTCGTATCGCAGGCGGTGGCAATACTGGCTTACTATACGCCGGAAAACAATCCAGTTCTGTACCATGAGGCGAAATCCTGGCTCGACCAAGCATTGTCAGAATGATGCTTGATAATATTACTGCGTGGAGTCAAGAGGGTTCTCCGATTTGGGTAATCAACGATCCTTCTGATCAACTTCTTCTTGGTGAACGACTTATTCGCAGCTTTACTGTGGATTCGCCTCGATTTTCCCGCCCTGCCATTCAAATTGATACTCAAATTGCGCCGTCGAACCGTACGCTTCCGAAGAATACGGAATGACGACCGGATTTGTTTCCGTCGGCTGCAGAGGTTGATTATCGGAGAGTAATCCGTTAGCACTTACACCGATTGCTGTCAGGGAAAACAAGCCAACGCATATCCAAACTATTTTTATTGTCTTCATCGATCCCAGCCTCCGCTTCCGTTTCCTTGAAGTTTGTCTTCATTGTACGAAAGAATTGTCATGGGCGAATTAGCAGGATGTAAAAATTGCGTACAAACCAGCATTGAATACAAATAAAAAAAGCGGCGACGAGGGTTCGTTTCCCCACGCCGCCACCTGTTTATTACTTGTAAGCAGACAACGGTGCCAGCCAAACGAGACCCGTTCCCCGGTAAACGTTGACAAGCCCCTCGCCGGAGGCTGCGGACCCGAGTAATGATTTCCCCGATTTTTCCACAGTAAAATCCAACGAATGCGACCACATCATTGCAAAATTCCCATCTACTCGAAGTACATCATTCTTCAATTCCACAATGACCGCTTCTTCTGAAGGAACCGGTGCCTCCACAACGAGTACACCTTTGCCTCTGGCGCTGAGATTGAAGAGGCCTTCGCCTCCGAGCACAGCGGAAGATATGTTCTTCCGGGATACCACTTGCGTTTGGAGCGACGACTCGCAGGCGAGGAATAGACCGTCATCCAGCACAATATGGTCATTGTCTACATCGATAAGCCACAAATATTTGTAGGTCGGCTCCATCATAATGGTCCCTTGCCCTTTATATACAGGTTTGACAGCACTTTCCCCGGATACGGCTCCTGAAACGAGATTGCGAAGCAACCCTCCCGCCCCTTTAACCCCTGACGTCATTTCGATATTGCCGACATAATACTGCATCGCGCCTGCGCTCATCATGATCTCACCGTTCAGTTCAATCATAACTTGCCTTTTTTTCATATTACTCTTGCTCATATAAAAGTTGGCTTGTGCGTCTGCAATGGTGGTGCTGCTCAAATCCTGCTGATATTCAAGCACACTGAAAGGCCCTAATTTCTCCTTGATCACAACGTTGCTGTTATCCGTCAAATTACTTATTGAAAATGCCATATGAATGCCTCCGTTTAATTTTGTGGCGATTATCGCAGCGTCTATCATTTTGGCGAAATCTATCACATTTATACGGATTACAAGTAGAAAGGTTACACGATACACCCGGAATGGATCATTTTCTTTGCTTTTATGAGATATCACACAGGAAAACTTTATCTAATTTTAAGGTCGGTTACAGATAAAATTAACATTACGATGATATTACTTAGGTAAAAATATCCACAAAGRAAGTGACCCTAGTCCTCATGGTTAGAGTGTTTGGCTATTTTCACTGTATAACGGTGAAGAGTATCACGTTGGCACTTGTGAAGTAAGTTGTGCGAACTCTGTTCTAGCATCGATGTTCTAATCACTTGGAGGTGATGAGGATGAGGAGAATGCTGACCCCAATTGTAGAAGTAAGCGGTATTGTAGAGGACAAAACAGGACATATCCTATTAGTAAAGACACAACATGATGGTTGGGTATTGCCTGGAGTGCAAGTAGAAGATGGTGAAAAGTTAATGGATGTTTTAATAAGAGGGATAAAAGAAAAAAGTGGAATTGACGTAATAATTTCTTACTTGATTGGAGTTTATTCAAACACAGGAACACATAAGTCTCATTGCAATGTAGCCGCTGTCTCAACCAAATTTGTTTTCGACTTCATGTGTAAGCCTGTGGGTGAAGAAATGCGTGCTTCTGAGGAAACATCATTAAGTCTCTGGTTCGAAAAAGATAAAGTACTTGAGATGGTCACAGCTCCAGATATGCATACTCGTTATCAAGCATATATGAATTTTGACGGAAGCTCATTCTTTATGGATTATGTACCAACCCTCTAACTTTAAAATAAAATCCTATTTACTTTATAGATATTTCTAATAATCATTCGAATGCATAAGGATGAAGAATAAGAGCTGCGGCTTAGCTCGGACTTATGTCCGAGTTTCTCTCGTTTTACTCAGTTATGTAACGATAGGAAGGCCCTGACAAAATTTACGGCGCCGTCATCTATCCACTTGATACGACTATCGGTTGGAGCACGTTAAGCT
>NZ_JBFTQB010000742.1:0-5136 GCF_056398785.1 Paenibacillus sp. 01T422
GTTTAACAAGGGGCGCATCGGGCAAGTGGGGACACCTTGGGATATTTACTTTAAACCGGAAAGTAAGTTTGTTGCCGATTTTGTCGGAACAGCTAATTTTATCGAAGGCGAAGTAGCAGCTGAAGATGGCGAAGATTTGATTGTAAAATGCGGAACTGTCGTATTTCGAGCCTATCGAAGCGACTACGCCTTCCGGACAGGTGACCGGGTGACGGTTGTTATCAGACCGGAATGCATCTCTATCGACGATAAGGCGACGGATGGTCATAATGTTTGGAAAGGTGTCATTCAGAGAAGCAGCTTCCTGGGGAGAATGATCCGTTATTGGATCAATGATGCTCCGCTACAATGGATCGTTGATGACTCAAGTCCCAGTATGCGAGGATACCTGCAGGGCACGGTGCATCTAGCTTTGGATAAGCATAATATTCATCTGCTGCCGTTCGAGAAAGAAGCAACGACAAACTAACGATAAAGGGGATACTCCTATGCAGAATACGAAAATTCAATTTCTGAATGTCGGGTGGGGGGATGCTCATCTCATTAGGCTGCCTTCCGGCGGTGTTTGCTTAATTGACGGAGGGGACGGTACGTTCTCCGAAGATCAAGACCATCCCTTGTCTTGGATGAACCGCAATGAGGTTGATCGACTGGAGTGGATGCTCCTTACTCATATTCATGAAGATCATGTCAACGGACTGCTCGATGTAGCTAGAGCTAAATCGGTTATTACAGCCGTTCTGCCTTACGAGCCCTTTGAGCTGCCTCCGGAAGAGCTGGTTCAAGAGCTAAGGGACGATTTTACTTATAGAGTGTACCGCATGTTAGCTACCTATCTGGAGTTAGTTCGGGTCTTAATCGAACAGGGGACAGAAATTAAGTGGCGCAGCGAGTATGGATCAAACGAGCAATCCACAATCTGGTCCGAGGAAGGCATCACCTTAACCCAACTGTATCCTTGGGAAGGAGATCCGCTTCCTGCCTACGAGATGCTCATGAAAGCTCTCTCAGATGATGAAGCTGAGAATAATGGCTTCAGAGAGAATTTACCGCGTTTCTTTGATTTATCTAATCATGATAGCTCTGTATATCGACTTAGCAGTGTGGAAGAGCCCCAGTCGACCGTTTTATTCGGAGGGGATCAACTAGAACCCGGATGGGAACGTCTGGCTCAGCGGACTGATCTTAAATGCAGCATTTGGAAAGTTTCTCATCATGGGATGGATGATGGTTTTAATGCCCGCATTCTATCATGGATTCAGCCTGAACACTGCATCATTCCCGTCAGTATCGGACGCTCGCATGCGCTGAAGGGAGAATGGGAAGAGCTCCGTCCAGAGACGGATACTGCCTTTTATTTAACGGGGAGTTTTGCCAGAGGGAAGACTTGCCGGATTGTTAATGGATCAATGCCAATTGAAATTGGCTTTTAATTTAAAGGAGATAAGCGAATGTTAGGTGGCAAGATCAGCTTCATACTTGCTTTTTCTGCTGGATTATTAGGAGTTACACAAGGGATGTTGAATGCGCACATCGGGAAGGTTCAGGGACAATACGGGATGATTATTGGCGTTTCTGCGATCCAAATCGTCTTTGCATCCTTTTTATTGTGGCGCATGAAATCCCCCTCTCCATTGCAATTTCATGTTCTTCCGTGGATCGTGGTTGCCGGGATTTTGGGTGTAGGAATTATGTTTAGTACGTCCTATGCCACAGGGAAAATCGGTACCCTCCCCGTATTTATCCTAATCATTGCTGGGCAAATGGTTGCTTCATCGGTTATCGACCATTTTGGGCTTATGGGTTTGCCCAAAAATCCAGTTACTTTAGCGAAATTCGGAAGTATCTTACTAATTATGACAGGTATACTTTGTTTCATTAAATCATCCAGGTAAATCAAACAGAAAGCTTTAGGAGAAGGAGAGCGTATGAAGGAGCAACGAGCGTACGAGGATGCAATCATGCAAGATGCAATACGTTATGTAAAGGAAGCAGGCACTTTGATTATGGCACTCATGAAGATGCCGCTGCAAATTCAAGAAAAGAAGAATCAAGCTGATCTTGTGACGGAAGTTGATGTGCAAAGCGAACAGCTGCTGCGAAGTCGAATTACTATTGACTATCCGGATCATTGGATATTATCTGAGGAAACAGACGGGGGTAGGGAAGATTCCCATCATACGCTAAGGCAACCGCCTGCGGGTTACGGATGGATTATCGACCCTGTGGCACGAGGAATTGATGTCACTATTAAAATGAGTTCATGGAAAAGAAGAGGAGCTGGCTTCGTGCTAGCTCCTCTTAAGTTCATTTATTTTTATCAGAATATATCAACAATTGATTCCACATAGGTTCCACTTATTCTAAGCGACTCGTGGAGTTTAACTATATAAACCGTCTCAAATGTGAGAGAGAACATTTCATCATCCTTACCGGCATCCTCCCACTGATCTGTAACAAAATTAGCCGTATGATTACTTTTTGATTCCAGAAGAAATAACCACTGGCTCATTATCTTTTCAAGATATTGTGTCTACTCCTACTACATCATGGTATTATTTTATCATATGATTACCAGCAAGTATCTCTCGTAAGGACGGTGTCGTAAGTTGAATAACCAAATTCAGAACTACTTAGATCGCATAGGTTTTGTAGGTCCGCTTGATGGCAGTGCCAAGACGCTGGCTGCTTTGCAAGAACGACATTTGTACACGGTTCCCTATGAGAATTTGGACATTCTGGAACGTAAAGCTTTATCGCTAGATCCGCAGGAGCTGTATCACAAGATTGTCGAGCGCCGGCGAGGCGGGTACTGTTTTGAATTAAATGCCTTATTCGGCTGGCTGCTGCGAGAGCTTGGATACAAGGTTACTGACCTTGTTGCCAGGTTTTGGCGCGATGAAACGGAGCTCCCTCCCAAAAGGCGGCATCACGTCCTGAAGGTAGAAGCCGAGGGCGTCGACTATCTGTGCGATGTCGGTGTCGGCGGGGTTGTACCCCTCAGATCGATTGCCATCGTCGAGGGACTTGCCCAGCAGCAAGGTGAGGAGTTCTATCGACTCGAAAGAGATTCTGATTATGGCTGGTTACTTTGTGAACAGAAAAAGGGAGGGTGGACTCGCATTTACTCCTTCACGGAGGAACCGCAACTCTCAAAAGATTACCAGTTCGCGAGTTTCTGGTGTGAAAATGCTCCCGATTCGATTTTCGCCAAATACCCGATTGTTGCGATTCGGACGCCGGAGGGACGGCATACAGTTGTAGATCGCGAATTCCGTATTTTCAACTCTGAGGGTGTACGAACTTTTACCCCGGAAACAGATGAAGCGTTTAAAGAAGCTTTGGTAGCTTACTTTGGTCTTCATCTGGCCTAAGTGAGCGGATCGTAAAATAAATCGGCTACGTGCGTGAAGGAATCGGCGGCTGAATAAAAAAGGAGCTAAGCAGTTACTATCTGCTTAGCTCCTTTTTTACTTTTTTTGGTGGAGAGAGGGTCCGGCTCCGACCTCTTTTAGATTAACGGGAAGCAAGAAAATCCAGTTAATTGGCTGAAAATGGATTTATTACAGAAAATAGCAGCAGTATTCGGCGTTAATTACAAATAATCCATCCTCTCAGTAGCCGAGTCCTGAGGCGAGCGGTTTATAAGCTGCTCCCGCTGAAATAAAGGGAAAATCTACCGTTAATCTGTGCTACTCAGTAGCGGGCAGCGGATTAGCGGTAGAAACTGCAGCTAAATCGCTGGTTACTGGACGGAAACGCATCGTTTGGCAACAATAACAGTAGAAAATCCAGTTAATTGGCTGAAAATGGATTTATTACAGAAAATAGCAGCAGTAATCGGCGTTAATTACAAATAATCTATCCTCTCAGTTGCCGAGTCCTGAGGTGGGCGGTTTATTTCCCGTTAATGTGGTCATAACGAGTCTTCGCCGTGGTGCCCCTGAGCTGCTCAGAAAATAATCAGCTCAGCGAAGCAAGTGCCTCGCGCGTGAACGGCTGTAATTCATCGGTGCGGTTATCGCGGATCTTGGCCGCCCAAGCTGGGTCAGTCAATAGTGCGCGACCGACGGCGACGAGGTCGAATTCTCCGTTATCCAGACGCTCGATTAGGTTATCGAGGCCGGCAGACTCGCCTCCCTTGCCTTCTTCAAAGAGGCTGGTGAAAGTGGAATCCAGACCGACGGAACCGACAGTAATAGCCGGCTTTCCAGTGACTTTGCGCGTCCAGCCTGCCAGGTTGAGATCGGAACCCTCGAACTCTGGCTCCCAGAAGCGGCGTGTGGATGCGTGGAAGATATCAACGCCAGCCGCGGACAACGGTGCAAGGAAGCGTTCCAGCTCCTCTGGATTCGATGCCAGCTTGCCATCGTAATTAACCGGCTTCCATTGGGAGTAGCGGAAGATAATCGGGAACTCAGGGCCAACCGCGGCACGTACGGCCTCGATTACTTCTACCGCGAATCGGGTACGGTCAACTAGGTCACCGCCATACTCATCCGTGCGTTTGTTGGTGACGTCCCAGAAGAATTGGTCAATAAGATAACCATGTGCACCGTGAATCTCAACCGCATCGAAGCCTAGACGTTTCGCGTCAGCTGCAGCCTGGGCATAAGCTTGAACGAGACCTTGAATCTCTTCGACTGAAAGTGGCTCAGATACTTGCTCACCCTTCAGGTTGAGGCCGGATGGGCCGATCGAGTCGATATTCGATTCAGGGAATCTGTTCTTATCGCGGGCAGTTCCGGTATGCCAAATCTGGGGAGCGATTTTGCCTCCAGCTTCATGCACTTCGCGGACGACACGCGCCCAGCCTTCGAGAGCTTCCTCGCCATAGAAATGCGGTACACCTTTATCAGCAGCTGCAGCCGGATGGTTAATGACAGTTCCTTCGGTGATGATAAGGCCAACGGCGTTCTCCGCTCTCCGGCGGTAATAGCCAGCTACGTCAGGACCTGGAATACCTTCTGGTGAAAAAGTACGGGTCATCGGTGCCATGACAATACGATTATCAAGCTTCAAGTTACCAACTTCAAAAGGTTGGAACAAAGCTGCTGTTGTTTTGGATGTAGTCATTTTATTCTCTCCTCCTGCATATAAAAAGATTTATTAATTAATCTATAAATACAAATATAT
>NZ_JBFTQB010000743.1:0-8010 GCF_056398785.1 Paenibacillus sp. 01T422
ATTTCAGACTTAGAAACCAAGTTACAAGACCAATCCCCCAGAGTAAAGGCAGATTCTCGGCAGCTGTTCGTAAGTCTTCTTCGGTAAGTCGGTTCATTCTCTCCTGGTAAGGCTGTTGATCTGTCGCATAGTAAACACGGTAAGACGTTTCGGTCACGGGATCAAGCCAAGCAGCAAGGCGGAAATCTTGCTCTTGTGCGAGATTCGGATACTGAGCGAATCCGCCGAATTGGCTTATTTTTGTCGATGTGGATAGCTCAGTTTCATGAAAAGTTAACTGATACACTTCCTGGCTGCTCATGCGCCGATTTTTTTCATAAACCGATGAAACTACAAGTGTGACTTCGCCAGAAGGTGTTTGAGAGAAAACCGGATGCAAAATTGTATCAGAATCACTAGCCTCAGAGCTTGGAAGATCTATTCGCTCATCTTGCATGTTAGCAGCTTGATCCCAGGGAAATGTGAGCATCTGCAAAGTACTCTTACCGGATTTAGCTGAGCTGATCGTATAGGCGACCCTGAGTAAAGATTTGTCTGCGTATACCGTAAAATCCTCCAAATACCTGTTAACCAGCTCTAATTCCTTGAGCTTATTCATGAGCACCGTCTTTCCAGACGCGGTATCCAACTTAACAACGTTCAGGGCGGAATTCCCTTCCCTACTTGTTGCATAAACAACGGAAAGCATACCATCCGTGTCCATAAATCCTTGTACCTGCTTAATTCCACTCGTATTTAGCTTTATCCAATTCGGTGTTTCCTCGCCAGAAGTAATGCCCACAAAAAGCGCTTCTTCGTTAAACGTGAGAAGGACCTTATTGCCATTAAGCCCCTGTATGCCCTGAACGCCGCTCATCTCGGTTTCACTCAACAATCTTTTCGTTGACCAAAGCCCATTCTTCCATTCACTTGCATACAGCTTGTTGCTGGCACCGATCCAAACAGCTTTTCCCTCACCCATGAGGCGATAAGATTGTACAAGCTCCGCGTCCGGTACTGGCCGCACCTCTGAGGTACTCTTACCCTCGTTGTCAATTTTCACATAAATAAGTTCATTTCCGGATCTGTAAGCAAAAGATTTGGAGCCGATCATTTGAACAGGACTTGCTTGCGTAGCGAGCTTCGGCAATGATGTCGCGCGTCCATAAGAATCTGCAAACGGCATCACCTGTTCTCTTGCCAGCAGCACCGTATGTATAATCCCGATCATGATCATTACAGCTAGAAACGGCACAACAGTAAACAACTTCCATAAAGTACGGTTCCTCAATCGAAAGCTCCTCATCTTCTAGTTAATCTGACAGTTGATTAGACGTCATTACCTCTCGTATTGTTGCGGAAATAAAAAAAGCCGCAACTATGCGGCTTCATCTTATATAGGCAATGTTATTCGTTATTCTCCATCCATTGGAAGTGAAAGCTGCCTTTTTTATCTACACGTTCAAACGTATGCGCCCCGAAATAATCCCTTTGAGCTTGCAATAAGTTAGCAGGCAATCTCTCTGTGCGGTAGCTATCATAATAAGCTAATGCGGAAGCAAAAGCAGGAACTGGAATACCTCTTGTAACGGCAACTGAAACAACTTTTCTCCAAGCATCCTGATAGTTATCAACGATATTGCCAAAGTATTCGTCAAGAAACAAGTTTCTCAATGCCGGGTCACGGTCATAAGCATCTTTGATATTTTGTAGAAATCTTGCGCGGATAATACATCCACCGCGGAAGATCATCGCAATGTTCCCATAGTTCAAATCCCAGCCGTACGCATCAGATGCAGCTCTCATTTGAGCAAAACCTTGTGCATAAGAAGCGATTTTACTTGTATACAATGCTTTGCGAACAGCCTCGATGAATTCTTTAGGATCGCCGTCATAACTTGACACTGCGGGACCATTCAGACGTTTGCTTGCAGCCGCCATTCACTTTGGCCGAAATTGCCGTCAAGATTGGCTCTACCAGTTCGTAAGCGTCTCTTTGTCCACCTGGCATAATCGCAGGTCCGTTAAGAGCGCCCTCTTCACCGCCCGAAACACCCGCGCCGATAAAGCGGAAGCCTTGCGCT
The DNA here is from genome assembly GCF_056398785.1 of Paenibacillus sp. 01T422. Lineage (NCBI taxonomy): Bacteria > Bacillati > Bacillota > Bacilli > Caryophanales > Paenibacillaceae > Paenibacillus > Paenibacillus sp. 01T422. The sequence continues at coordinate 2,064 of NZ_JBFTQB010000743.1, forward strand.
TGAAGTTCTTTATTTCTTCGCTGCGTATCAGGGAAATAAGCGTTACCGCCGTCGATAAGGATATCCCCTGGGCTTAGATAAGGGATGAGCGAATTAATCGTATCATCGGTAGGTTGGCCCGCTTTTACCATAATGAGAATCTTGCGCGGAGACTCAAGGGATTGAACAAATTCTTCTGCGCTGTAAGTACCAACAAAGTTCTTTCCTGGTGCTTCCTCCAGAAGTTCATGCGTTTTCTCTGGTGAACGGTTATATAAAGCAACTGAGAATCCTTTGCTTTCGATATTCAATGCCAGGTTTTTACCCATAACGGCCAATCCAACTACACCAATTTGCTGTTTGCTCATAATAATTGCCTCCTCTTATTTCTGCTCTGTTGCAGCAATTCGTTTTTGTAGTTCAGCTTTTTGCGCTTCAAAACCAGGTTTGCCAAGTAGTGCAAACATATTGATTTTGTATGCTTCCACGCCAGGCTGATCGAACGGGTTCACCCCAAGCAGCAAGCAGCTGATGCCGCATGCTTTCTCAAAGAAATACACCATTTCCCCATACGTATATTCATTAAGAGCATCTAATTCAACAATTAGATTAGGCACGCCGCCATCAACATGGGCAAGTCGTGTGCCTTCTGCTGCCTTCTTGTTCACTTCGTCCATTGTCATGCCCGCTATGAAATTCAGACCATCCAGATTGGCCGAGTCCTCTTCAATCGTCAGCTCAACTTTCGGCTTCTTCACAGAAAGAACGGTTTCGATAAGATCACGGCGTCCTTCCTGGACATATTGTCCCATCGAGTGCAGATCAGTCGTGAAATCTACGGATGCGGGATATAGCCCTTTCTGGTCTTTCCCCTCGCTCTCACCGAACAACTGCTTCCACCATTCAGAAACATAGTGTAAGGACGGTTCGAAGTTAGCTAGCAGCTCGATACTCTTCCCTTTACGGTAAAGGGCATTGCGAACGGCTGCATATTGATAGCTTTCATTGGTAGCAAGATCAGCATTATTATATTTCTGTGCTGCAGCCGCGGCTCCCGCCATCATCTGATCAATGTCAAGTCCAGCAGCAGCAATCGGCAGAAGACCTACAGCAGTAAGTACGGAATAGCGGCCGCCTACATCGTCAGGAATGACAAAAGTTTCATAGCCTTCTTCGTCAGCAAGCTTTTTCAATGCACCCTTAGAAGAGTCGGTTGTGGCATAGATACGTTTCTTCGCTTCTTCTTTCCCATACTTTTTCTCCATATAATCGCGCAGGATGCGGAATGCAATGGCTGGTTCCGTCGTTGTTCCCGATTTGGAGATAACATTGAGGGAAATATCCTTATCCTTCAGCAGCTCCAATAGATGGGTGATGTACGTTGAACTGATATTTTGACCGGCAAAATATACTTGCGTTTTACCCTCCATTTGATTATGAAAAGTATGAGACAAGGCTTCGATCGCTGATCTTGCTCCCAAATAGGAGCCGCCGATCCCAATGACGATTAAGGCATCGGAATTTGATCGAATGCGCTGAGCAGCTTGCTTGATTCTTGCAAACTCTTCTTTATCGTATTGAAGCGGCAGATTGACCCAGCCCAAATAGTCGGAACCTGGTCCTTTTTTCTCATGAAGCATGTCATGTGCCACTTTCACAAACTCACCCAAATAATCAACTTCATGCTGCTGGATAAATGATAATGCACTTGAATAATTAAATGAAATAGCCATATGGAACCTCTCCTTTTGGACCTGCACGTAGTGATTGAAACGCAAATCAGTTTGTATGATGGGCAAAATATTTTTCTTTACTTGTTCCACTTTCACGTTTGGTATTGGAATCAAACCACCAATGATGGCCGTTCTCCGCCAACAAGGCATCAGATTCAGCTGGGCCATTCGTTCCCGCGGCATATAGATGAAGCGGAACTAGATTTTCTTGGAAAGCATCTAGAATAGGTTGAACCCACGCCCAAGCTAATTCGACTTCGTCCCAATGCGCGAAGAACGTCGGGTCTCCTTGCAAAGCATCGAAGATCAAATTTTCATAAGCCTCGGGAACATCCTCCTGATTTTCATGAAAGTCTATTTGAATCGGTTTGAATTTCCCGTTGTGTTGAGGATCTTTCGAATTTAATTGCAACGTAATGCTTTCATTAGGACTAATTTCAAATACCAGAAGATTAGGTACTTGGCTGTCGTCATGTGTTTGAGTCAGATTCGTTGACGGTTCTTTGAATTCAATGACGATCCGTGTTGATTTCTCGTTCATCCGTTTACCTGTCCGAATATAGATCGGTACTCCCCGCCAAAAGAAATCGTCGATCTGCAATTTAGCCGCAATAAACGTATCGTTCATGGACGTACTGGCAATTCCCGGTTCAGAAGTATAAGCAACAACGGGCTTTCCTCCGGTGGTTCCTTCTTTGTATTGACCGCGGATAACGCTGGCACCAACGTCCTGTTTCAACAACGGCTCGAGATTTTCCAGCACTTTTTTCTTCTTGAACCGCACCAATTCGGAGTTGCTAATATTAGGCAGGTGCATCGTCAGCATCATGAGTAATTGCAGCATATGGTTTTGGAACATGTCTCTTACCGCGCCTACATGATCGTAATAACCGGCTCTTTCTTCAACACCAACAGTTTCGTTAGCGGTAATTTGAACATTGGCAATATAATTATTAGCCCAGATCGCATGTAGGACTGGATTGGACTGCTGGATAACCTCAAGTTTTTGCACCATCGGTTTGCCCAGATAATGGTCGATTCGATAAATTTCATTTTCTGCAAAAGCTTTGCTTAATGACAACTCTCTTCTTCCAAGTCCAATCAAAGAGAATGATTCTGGCAATTTATCATCGACAAACAAATTATACAGGGCAGGATAAATCTTTCTTTTGGCTAAATCCCCTGTCGCTCCAAATAAGACAAATGTAGTAGGCTCCATTATATTCTCTTCTCCTTCCAACAGAGCTCTCTTGATCAATCGGCAAGCTCTGGTTTCTTTTTCGTAACTCCACTATAATATAATTACCACCTATAAAAGAAATCATTATATTTCAGAGGAGATATAGACCTCATCTATGATAAATAATTACGAATTGTACAAAGTTTTTTATTGGGCTGCCAAAACGGGAAGTTTGACACAAGCTGCCAAAGCCCTGTACATTACCCAACCAAGCGTCAGTCACGCCATCAAACAGCTGGAAGACAGCTTTGGTCTCGCTTTGTTTTATCGGAATTCCAAAGGTGTTGCTCTGACACAAGAAGGTGCCATCCTTTATTCCTACATAGAGCAGTCTCAGAACTTCATTTCTCGAGCCGAAGAAAAAATGGCCGCACTCAAAAATCTGGACAGCGGCGAGCTGCGGATTGGCGGAAGCGATTCTCTCTTCAAACATTATTTACTTCCGTACTTGGAAGAATTCCATCAGAAACACCCTGGCATTAAGCTAGAAATGCTGCTCCAATACCCCGTTATTCTATTCTCGAGAAATAGCCGGGCACGTATGGCCATTACGGAATTATTCCAAAGCTACGGTTACAAACTCAAACCTGAGATCGAGGTCGGCAGCGTGGAGCTTCTCATCGAGTTTGCACGGAAAGGGTTAGGAATTTCTTACGTAACGAAAGAATTTATTTCGAAAGAGCTTGAAGAGGGATCTCTCTTCGAAATTAAACTAGACGTGAAACTGCCGCCTACCCATGTAGGTATTATGACTATGCGTAATATGCCTCTTTCCATTTCGGCAAGAAGATTCATAGAGTTGGTTCAATAGAGTTCATAAGGAAAGAGCCGGCCCCATACGGGGACCGGCTCTTCATGCTGAAGTTTTTTAATTAGACGGAATGATTCGAAAGTTTTTATCCAAATTGACAAGCATGATGAAATTACGATTAAACGTAAAAATACGTTTGACCTGATAATAGGACATGGTCACCGCAGTGAAGGCTTCACTAAGCGAGAAACGCAGCTCGGGCCTGTCCAGTAGCAATCTACGCGATTCACCCTCGAATTCAGGGCTGCTGGAGATGACTGTCAGCTTGCCTTTGCTCACAGCTTTATCGATTGCACTCAAGAAATATTCTGCCCGTTGATAGCTGTATGCATTGCGCAGCCATTCGTGAAGATCAAAAATAATCGAGTTGGTAGTCACGTAATTACGTTCAAGATCATGCAAATCCAGAAACAAAGAACGGGCTTTCGCATAGCTGGAATCCTCAGGGTTCATTAACGCGGCCAAAGCTGTACCATCCAGAAAAATGGCATCCTGTATGTTCAAGTGGTTATCCATATGTCGTCAGCACTCCTTAATCCTCTAATTTGCAGATGCCATCTAAATATAAAAGCGGGTTATCTTCTTTTTGATCCACCGAGATGTGGGCTAATTCKTATGGTGTACTTTCCAGGTATTGCGCAATGATGCCATTGACGATCTCCTGTACGGTCGTATGCTGCATATTGGCGATGACTCTCAGTTGATCATATGTGTCCGGAYTCAATTCCAACGTGTCTTCCTCTTGCTCTTCACTTCTTGAAGTAATGAATTCGGAAGCGGTAGATTTTGCTTTTTCGAGTTGATTTTGAATGAAGCGTTTGTAAGTATTCCCCATCGTGATTCACTCCTTAATTATGCATAGCTTTTAAAAGATTCGTCGTATTTTGTCGATTTCAGGGGGTGGTGTCGAATTAAAAAAGAAAGATTTGCCATAACTGCGTGTAAAATCGTGCAAAACGTACATAATAACAAAAAGACATGCAGGGAGATTTTCTATGACACCAGAGCAACAGCATGTATACGAGGAATTATTAAATAGGGAGAAGTCGCTATCTACCGCTTGGATCGATTATTGGGTCCAATATTCGAACGCTCAGACATGGGAATTCTGGGTTAATCTTGCTATGTTCCTTATTCCCTTAATTATTCTCTGGTTCGTTCTTGACCGTAAGAAGGCGTTGCAAATCGGTTTTTACGGTTTCAGTGTACATGTCATGGCGACCTATATTCATCTGTATGGCGAAAGAAACAATATTTGGGGATTTCCATATAAAATCGTACCCTATCTACCCACAAGCATCACTATGGATGCCTCATTTAATCCTGTTGTGCTTATGCTACTATATCAATGGACCGTGAATCATAAAAAAAATTACTATTTATTTGGTGCCCTTATGTGCGCTATCTTCGCATTCGTCCTTAAACCATTGTTATCAGCTGTTGATTTATTTCACTTGTACGGGAAAATGAATTATTTCTATTTATTTCTGATTTACTTCCTAGTCACTATACTTGCCAAGTTAATAACTGATTTGTTTATTTATTTTCAAAGAGATTCTAAAAAAGCTGCTGAATAAAGAAGACTCTGTCCCCTGTGAATCAGGGTTTAGAGTCTTTTTCTTTTTCGTATACACGATTAGCTTCCGAATGAATAAATCTAAGCAAGGCTATCAGATCCGTCAAACGCTCCATTTGTGATGGATACAAACGATTGGCTTGAAGTCGTTTTATCGCTATAGCCTCCTCAATAAGACCGCGCCACTTGTCTGGTAGATGATGAATGCCATAGATTCCAGCTCCAACTTTGCTCGTAATATCATGTTCTTTTAACGTATAGAGCTGGCGCAACATACCGAGTGTACACCACTCGATTGCATACTCAAGTTGCTCAACGTCGATCTCTTGTTCCTGAGCAAGGATAAGCTGCAATTTTTCCTCTAATCTAGTTATCCAACCAACCCAGTAGCTATTTAAGTTATTAATGACATATTGGAGTAGAGAATCAACTTCCAAATCGTATTTGAACGTAATTTCGGAGCCATACACCCGGACGCCATGTTGTTTTAAAATCCACCATGTGATCGGATTCAAATCCGCTCCCCTGCCATTCGTATTGATTTGCTTATCAAAATAGGTCAGTAAGGGGCTAATTTCAGTATGATTATTAGTTAGCTCATTCAGAAG
>NZ_JBFTQB010000744.1:0-3319 GCF_056398785.1 Paenibacillus sp. 01T422
GGCTACTATGCACTCTCACAAGAGGTTATCCCGAATTATGCCGGCGACTACCTTGTCCTGAGTAGAAGCACAGCAGCCAATAATTCCTTCATGAAAACCGACACATGGAACAACATTCCGGCAGTCAAGAATAAGCATGTCATCGAGATTGATACGGAAGCTTCCACGTATAGCGACCCGACAACCCTCGAATATTTATTGAATATTTTCAAGGAAGGAATCCTTGGCAAAAAATAAGCTTGTAGAAACGCCTTCTTCAGCATGACCGAGAAGGCGTTTCTTCTCGCCCTGAATCAAGTAACAATCGAACCTCCATTCACGAACATAACTTGCCCCGATATGTAAGAGGCGTCATCCGAAGCCAGCAGGACATAAGCAGGAGCCAACTCAAATGGCTGCCCAGGACGTTTCAGCGGAACCTCTGTACCGAATGTGGCTGCTTCCAACCCATGTAGGGGTACATGAAATAAGTCACATCTTTCGCCTCCTCTCGAATTCAGCTGCCTATCTCACTTTATTCCACTGGATTTATAAACAGTCCATATCCATTATCTAAAAAAGAGCCAATCCGAATGGATTAAGCTCTAATTTGTAGCTCGCTTATTAATGCGTTACTCCCACTGGTAATCCGCTCGTTCAAGCAACTGCTTGAGCGCGCGTACCGCAGTGACAACACGTTTAGGATTACTGGCGTGCGGCATATAATGCTGCAGATGCGGCTCTACAGACAGAAATCCGTCGTAACCTCTCTCTTTTAGAGTGAGCAGCAGGGTATCAATCTCTCCGTTTCCCGCTCCAGCAGGAACAAATTGTTTCGGCTCGAACGTTGCATCCTTAATGTGAATGTAATCGGTATAGGCTTCTAGTCGTGGATACGCGTCCTTCATCGGTTTAATATCATTCTTCACGAAGTTGCCTGGGTCGAAAGCCAAACGCAGGGCATCGGATGCGCAGTGCTGCAAAATTTCCAAACAACGCTCATCTGTAGTTCCGTACAAATCATTATCATTCTCAAGAATGAGGACAACGTTATTCTGTTCAGCAATCTCCGTCAATTGCTTCATTCGATGCAGCACTTCGTCTCTGCACGTATCCAGGTTCACATTCTCAGGCGGATGGTAGGAAAATATACGAATATACGGAGTCCCTAACACGTGAGCTGCCTGAATCGCCTGCTGGATCGCTTGCAATTGCGGCCCGAAGTCTTCCGCAACCGGATATTTGCCGATTGGTGAAGCAATGGAAGATACTTGAAAGCCACGTTGATTCAGTGTTTGACGGATAGCGGCGAGCTCCTCATCATTCAGCGCCAGGACGTTTTTGCCCCATACATTCCGAAGCTCAATATGCGAGATCCCCTCTTGCTGGAGCACATCGAGCTGCTCTTCCAGATCCTGCGAGATTTCATCGGCGAAACAAGTAATTTTAGCTTTAAGCATGGCCATCTCTCCTTTCTTATTTGCTGCTGCCGAACGAAGCTGACATATCCACAGGAGCTGCAGAATCCGTGACAACTTTTTTCACAAACGTAGATGTTTTTATAAGTTCGTCCAGATGAGATTGGAAGGCATCGCCATCAATTGGCACCTCAATAGGGCGCTTCTGGAAGGAAGATAGCATAATGCCATTAGCCAGTGTCAATGAGCCAAGCCCCTCTGGACCTTCAGCAATCAAGTCTGTCTCCATGCCTAAGAGGCGGTCGACCAAGCGGCCGGTTACCACATGATGTCCATTAGGAGCATCGACATCCACCTCAATTACCTCCGGCTCAATCTCCCAAGTCGCAAATTTCTGCTCGGTCTCTCGCGTGAACGTAAGCATAGACTCTGGATACTTATAGTGAAGCAGCTTACCGTTCTCCAGTACAAGCTTGCCCGTATCCCCAACGATTTCCAGGCGATTCGTTCCCGGAAGCTCAGCTGTTGTCACAATCAAATGCCCGATCATTCCATTCGCATGTTCAAAGTAAGCGGTTACCTCGTCCTCAACTTCAATATCATGATATTTGCCAATATGTGCATGACCAGAAATCAGTGAAGGTAATCCGAACAACCATTGGTACATGTCCAGCGTGTGAGGACACTGATTGGTCAGGATGCCGCCACCCTCGCCAGCCCATGTCGCACGCCATCCACCACTATTATAGTAGGACTGGGAGCGAAACCATTTGGTATGAATCCAAGTAGCACGAGTGAGTTGGCCCAACTCTCCGCTGTCCACGATTTCTTTGAGTTTTGCATAAAAGGGGAGCGTTCTTTCTTGAAACATAATAGCAAACTGGAGTCCAGGATATGTCTCTTTGGAGGTTTCATAGGCATCAATCATGCGTTTGGCATCATTGACATGAACCGCTATCGGTTTCTCACACATGACATGAATTCCCCGCTGGAAGGCTTCAATCGCAATGATTGGATGATCATAATGGGGAACCGCGATAATGACGACATCCAGCCCAGACTGTTCCAATAAATCCACGGCATTGTAATAAGCCGTAGTCCCATAATTTTTGGCATTCAAATCGGCTTTTTCTTTATCTACATCACAGACGCCAACAATCGTTACATCCTCCATCGCACTCAAATATTTCAAATGCGTGTTGCCAATATTTCCAATTCCGACAAGTCCAAATTTAATTTTTTGTTTACTCATTTGTTGTTCCCTCCCACATCTATTGAATATCACACTATCATCTTATATCATTACAATTACCACTTCCTTGACGAAATTGCCTCAAAAGTGGATAAACTTGCTCATATCGCGAGGAGGAATTATCTTGCTTTCTGATTACTTAGAACAGTTTGATGAACATGTGAAATTTCGCCATGCCATTCGCACGGCTCCCTTTAATGTTCATTTTCATTTGCATGAAGGCTGTGAGATCTTCTTCTTAATCCGGGGCGATGTGAACTATTTCGTTGACAAAACCGTATATCCCCTGGAATTCGGCGATCTTATCATTACCAATGAGCATGAAATTCATAAGCCTGCGCTCACGACGGATGACTTATACGAACGTGTAACGATTGAATTTAACCCGGCGCTGATTGCGCTCTTTCAAACCGAAGCCTTGAAACCACTTCAATGTTTCTACGAACGGCCTGCTGGTGAAAAAAATAAAATCAAGCTCAGCGAACAACAATCATCCGCTTTGCTTGATTTGTTTACGAAATATAATGACATTATCAACCATCCATTCCCAGGTGATTCCCTCATGAAACTTGGCTGTTTGATCGAGATTCTTGTTCTGGTTCATCGCTTCTTTTATACCAACAAAGAAAAAGAAAGCGGTATGGATTTGCCGAAAAGATTGAGCCCCATC
>NZ_JBFTQB010000745.1:0-3907 GCF_056398785.1 Paenibacillus sp. 01T422
CTCTTGGATAGCCTGCTTAAGCGCTTGGGGCTCTCCTTGATAAGGATGAACGGAACCAAAGGTATGGTTGCCTTCCGCAATTCGGATCCACTGGATGGCTGGATTTTGCTCGATCAACTGCTTAGAGCCTCGAATCAGCCTCTCACCATCCTCGATCCCTTGAATTAACGCAATTGGGAACGTTGCACTGCTGATTCTGCCCATAATATTGAATCTCTCGCTATTGCTTTCCATGTCTTCAAGGATCTCCAGATCCAAAGGCATATTTTGCTTCGTACGACCGTTTAATGTATACGATCTTCCTACTGAGCGCATCTCTGTTTTATTTTCCTCTGTCAACAGATCGACATTCGAAATGCCATTCCAGCTGATGACACCTGCCATTTGATCGGGATGATCGAGCGCATAGATCAGACAYACCCCCGCCCCTCTACTATGGCCCATAAGCAAGATTGGACTATCCCCAGTACCAGCAAACTTTCTATTTCGCCGAATTTCCTTCACAACTGCATCCAAATCTTCAAGATCCCTGGAATAGGTATCGCGGGCGAACTTCTCAAGCTCTGTAAACTCAAGCAGGTCCTCTCCAACGCCATTGTGAGAGAAATTGATTGCCATCACATTTACGTTCATCGCCAATGATTGCGCCACGTGCGGGAACATCCCCCAGTTTTTAAATCCTTTGTATCCATGGCAAATAACAATCGTCCCCAGAGCCGGTTGTGACGCCGCTTCATAGAAATCCCCTCTGACAACACGATTCTCTGCTATATGTAGCTCAAATGCTTTACCTTCACTTGGTTGCATAAGTTAACCTCCCTTTCCTAAGTACTGCTATATTTTAACACAAATGCAATTCAGACAGCAGATGACGATGAATTGTTCATAAATTTATGGCAATTAGTAAAAACTTGACTATGGCGTTTCATCCTGCCTTTCAAATGTGAATCGCTACTAAAATCAAATCAGGAGGAAGCTTACCTATGCATCATACCCGAGCAACTCGCTTGCTCCGAACGATGATCTGCACCCTGTTGCTTTCTGTAATGTCCGTTAGTTCGTTGTGTCCATTCGGCCATTCCTATGGTCAAGCACTCAGCAATCGAGAAACGACGAGAACGAATATTTTTCAGTTGGTTGTCCAAGCATCACCTCATGCCGCTTATCGATCAGAATCCTCTTTTGAAAATAAAAAATTACAGCGAGAGCTTGAGCAATTAAAATCAGGCGCTTCGTATACCGAAGCAATACTGCCGGATGCCACCCTCATTTATCATAAAAAAGGGCAGACGCTGCACTACGGCGTCACTGCAAACGGGGAATTGGTTGATCCCATGACCAAATCCATTTATGCAATGTCGACGGACGTGCAAGATGYGCTTCGTACACAGGTTCAAGCACTTAGAGCCCAGCACTATGGCGAAATCCTGACTTGGGAAGACGCAAGCGTGGTCATCCCTAAATATAGTAAATTCACGATTACCGACGTAGAAAGCGGTCTTAGCTTTGAAGGACAGCGCCGCGCAGGCTCGAGCCATGCGGATGTCCAGCCGCTGACGAAGACCGACTCTGCGACGCTCAAAACCATTTATGGCGGCGCCTGGAGCTGGGACCGCAAAGCGGTCCTCGTGAAGTTTAACGGCCGCACGTTGGCTGGCTCCATGCACGGCATGCCGCATGGTGGAGACGGCATTCCCGGAAATGACTTCGACGGTCATTTCTGTATTCACTTCCTCGGGAGCGTGACGCACGGCTCCCGCTCCTCGGATCCGGCGCACCAGGTCATGGTGCACCGGGCAGCAGGCTTGCTGACGTCGTACATCAGCAAGCTTTCGCCTTGGGCGCTGATCGACGTCTGGATCAGCGGCGCCAACCAAGGTGACCTGCAGCTGCTGCAGGTCACCACAGGGCAAGAACAGGCGGTGCATGTGCGAAGCATGCGCCGCCTGTCCAAGTTCCCGGAGCGGGACGTGTCCCAGCTCCTTGAGCTTGAGGCTGCGGTCGACGTTACGGTTACACCGGCACGTGCTTCCGCGCCTGCCCACAGGCGTGTGCTCTTTCGGCTCGAAAGAGCATCATTTGATTCGCGCTGGTATATTCGCAGCGCAGTCATGCAATGACAAAAAGCCCGTTAGCTCTCTCATGAATAGAGAGTTAACGGGCTTTAAATTTACTGCTGCGGCTGACCAGAAGCTTTGCGTAGCTCATTCGCTAAGCGATTGAATTCCGCTCGAGCTGGAAGCGAAGTTGTGGCCTCAAAGCCAGCAGACAGAAAAGGGATGATTACATTGGCATCCTGCGCTGTGAGTGGATAAGCCACTGGCGTCAGCGTGTTCCACCAGCCCTCACTGCCGTATGACTCGTCATGATCGATTTGGATGCCATTCTCTGAGACATCATTCAAATATTGATAAATGTTAATGAAAGTTGATTTATTACCGCCGCTCCATGCGTAGGTCTGCCAAAACCGTGAGCAGGCACCTGCCTTCTTGACGGCCTCCATAACCGCATACGATCCGTATACCCCAGTGGTATACTCCGGAGTCGCTTCACTTGCCGCTTGGATGTATGCAACTACCGTAGCCATTTGAGCGCTTGTCGCGTCAAAATCGACGGCAAAATATATACAGCTTCCTACGGGCTGTCCCAACTGATGAGCCACTTGTACCGCGGTGGCGCCGTCAGCCAATCCTGCACTTCTGCCGCCGAGAGCCCGATTTGCCGTAGTTTCGAAAACAGATACGATCTCCAAACCTGCTTGGCTAATCCGTTCCGCTTCACTTTTCGTTAAAGCCTTATACCCGCTCGGGACGAGATATCTGGCCACAAACGAGTAGCCATCTTTGACGAAAGCAGCGGCGGTTTGCGCCGTTAAAGGCGTTGAACAATCAAAACCTTTGGTCACTTTCTATCACCTAATTTCTACTAGTTTGTTACATCATATGCTCGTAGACACTAGATTGCTACACATCAAATGAGTAGGTTATTAAAGGAAAGCAACAAAAAGGCTCCTACCAATGAAGGTAAAAGCCTTTTTGTTAAGACTCTACTTTTTTTACTGTTCCGAATCGTTTGGCGTTTCTAGCACGTGCACGCTCGATTTCGATTTCTCGATCTCGCGGCTCTGCATTGGTGACGAGTGAATCCAGCATTTGACGCGCAGCCAGCGCCACCTCATTGACCGCTCGGTTGAAAGCTTCCTCATTGGCCTTGGATGGCGCAGTGAAACCCGAAATTTTTCTAACGAATTGTAGGGACGCTGCCTGAATCTCAGCATCAGTAGCTACTGGGTTGAAGTTAAAAAGCGGCTTAATATTCGGCATCAACAGCAAATTGCGGAGAAATGCCAAGAACAATCTTTTTGAGCTCAAACTCATCTTCATTTAAAGTTCCCAAATAACCTGGCGGAGCGGGCGCCTGATCATACTTCCCTGTCAAAGAATTAAAAATACCTTTATTATAAATCGCATTATCCATATTCGCGTAGGTTTCAGTCTTCCCCTCTACATTGACACGATAAAATTGCTTCTGATCTGTAATGAAATAATATCCATCATGTGTAATTGCGGTATTTATTTGATCCAAATTTAACGTAGCAACTACATGTGATCCTACCCCAGGATTAATTTCTTTTATTTGTTTGCTCTCGCGATCAAGAACATACAAGATCCCATTCTTAATAAGTGGAACAAGGTGATGCATGCGATCTCCCTCGACACTCATGTAGGATGAGAGCCTCTCCCCCTCATGAGCCGTGCACAGGATATTTTTGAAAGAGTTGCTTATCATATACGTTTGTCCGTCATTTAAAGGCTGAATAAAGTCCGTCTCCGTATCTAATTGTCCACTCGTATCGAACGCAATCATTTTCACGCTAGGCGATACTTGATAAAAAACGGCCATTTTG
>NZ_JBFTQB010000746.1:0-3315 GCF_056398785.1 Paenibacillus sp. 01T422
GCATTGGTGGGGGAAATGTAAAGTTGCAACATTCATTTTTGTAAATTTACAAAAAAAAGTTGTCAACTTTCGTTGTCAATGAACTTTTCAAGCATGTCCAGCTTCTCAGAAGTAAGTGGTCCAGAATTGTCGAGATAGAGAATGGAGCTTGGCTCAACCGACCATCGAATTTCACCACGACGTAGCGAAGGGCTGAATTGTTGCCAGTTGTCCAATTTCCATACGTCTAGTGCCGAGCCTCTGGTGCTAATGCGCGAGTGGTAGGCTTCCTCAGATGGAAGGTAGACGTAAACCGCCTTAACCGCCAGATTTTCCGTGCTCGCGCTGATAGCGGATAGTTCTTGGTCCAGCCACAACGGATCGTTGATTTCTCGGGTAAAAGGCCCAATAACGATGGCGTCGAGGTCTAAGGTCAGATTCTCCAGCGCGGCATTCATGGTGATGCGGTATCCGAGATCACGACAATGCTGTTTGTAAAAAGGGGAATCCCGATCCTCGGGATCTTTCCCGGCTAGCGTCATCAGCGCTTCTGCTGCGGGCCGAAGCAGAGTATCCATGTCAAGGAAGGCTCCGCCGCGCTTACTGGCATATGCTCTGGCTAGCGTTGTTTTGCCTGCTCCAGCAGGACCTATGAAAAAGATGAGTTTGCGCATGTTAACCTCCAATAAGAAACCTTTAACAGGGAAATAGTTACGAATATTGTAACATAAGAGGGATATCCCTTTACTTTTTCATCCAAAATTCAGCTTTTATTAATGTTTTATTAAGGTTCGCGTCATATTTACTTCATAATTGCATAGTAAGCTAATAGAAAGAGAGAGGGTTAATACCATACTGGAAGGATAGATAGAGATGTCCGGAACCCAACAAAACACGTTACAATCGGGTAACAATACCATATCGCCATTCCAATTGAATGCCAAAGAATCAACCGAGTATTGGCCAACCGCGGGTTGGAGGACGAGCACGCCGGAAGCGCAAGGAATGTTCTCAGGAACGCTAGCCAAGACGGTTGAAATGTTCAGCAGTCAGCAGGTATGCAGCATCGCAGTCGTTCGAAACGGCCATTTAGTTGCAGAAGCTTATAATAGTTGCACGCAAGCAAATATTCCCCAAGATGTGAAGTCGGTCACCAAAAGTGTAACATCTGCACTGGTCGGTATTGCTTTGGCTGAACGGAAGCTGATCAGTATGGATCAAAAGKTTCGTGATTTTTTCCCCGAACTCGCGAATGATCCCTTGAAGTCAAAAATGACGATTAGACATTTGCTGAGCATGACATCAGGCCTGGATTGGGACAATACGAATGAAATCTCCTCAACTGAGATGATGTATTCAGCTGATTGGGTGCAGTACATTCTGGATCGCCCTGGGTACTCAGAGCCAGGTACGCTGTTTAATTACAGCAATGGTGATGCGCATCTGTTGTCGGCTATAATGCACAAAGCGACTGGCCAATCAATGTTCGATTACGCCAAGTCACGTTTGTTCGATCCGCTTGGCATTACGGACTTGAGCTGGAATTCTGATGGAAAAGAACGTTCCATTGGTGCCTGGGCAATGGCTTTAACGCTCAGAGATATGGCTAAGTTCGGCTATTTGTATTTGAAACAAGGYCAATGGGAAGATCAAACGATTATCCCGAGCACTTGGGTTCGCGACTCGATGCAAAAGCGAGTTACGCTGAATTACAGCAATGGGACGCAGGGAGGCTACGGTCTGCTATGGTGGTCCAAGACGCTGCCCAAAGGAATCGTAAAAGGAAGTAAAAAGCAATATGAGATGTTCTATGCCTCAGGTTCAAGTGGGAGGCGCATTTTTGTTGTCCCTGAACTGCAGCTCATCGTGGCATTAACGGCTAACTGTCCTGATGCGAATATGCCCGAATATCTGCTGCTTCATGTACTGCAAGCAATTCGTTCAGAGAGACCYCTCCCGGAGAATCAGGAGAATTATACCAAGCTGGAGCAAGCCGTGAATGCCTTTAAGGAGGTAACGGAAACGGAATAGAACAAGGAAGAGCCGTGCATTGCGGTGGGTCAAATAAAGAATCCTTCATTAAAACCATCAGTTTGGCGTTTGCTGCCGCTTCTGATGGTTTTTTTGTTGGGAGTATGAGATAGTTGGAGGAAAGTTGATTCACGGTACATATATAATGAAGGGGAGTTATTTAGTGGCATTAAGAAGTTTTACGGATTATCAATTGAGTGAGGATATTGTCCGAGCCTTGCAGAGCCTGGGTTACGAGCAGCCGACAGACGTACAGCACGAAGTGATTCCCATTGCGCTTCAGGAGAAGGATCTCACGGTGAAGTCGCGCACGGGAAGCGGGAAGACGGCGGCTTTCGGAATCCCAATTTGCGAGCTGGTAGAATGGGAAGAGAATCGGCCGCAGGCGCTAATTCTAACACCGACGCGAGAACTCGCGGATCAAGTGAAGCAGGATATCACGAACATTGGCCGGTTCAAGCGAATTAAAGCGGTGGCGTTATATGGCAAACAACCCTTTGCCAAACAGAAGCTGGAGCTTCACCAGAAGTGCCATGTGGTCGTCGGCACACCGGGACGTGTGCTGGATCATATTCAGAAGGGCACGCTGGATTTGGAGAAGATCAATATGCTCGTCATCGATGAAGCAGATGAGATGCTGCGGATGGGCTTCATTGAGCAGGTAGGAGCGATCATTGATGAGCTTAGGACAGATCGTATGACGATGCTGTTCTCGGCCACACTCCCGCAAGACGTGGAACAATTATGTCATCAATATATGCATGACCCGATAGATATTGAAATTCAAACGCCGGAAGCAGCCAAGGTCCAGATTGAACACGCGCTGATTACTGTGAAAGAAACAGAGAAATTTAATGTGCTTAAGGATGTCTTCGTAACAGAGAATCCTGACAATTGCATTATTTTCTGCCGGACGCAAGAACATGTAGACGATGTCTTCCGGGAGTTGGATCTTCTTGACTATCCTTGYGACAAGATCCATGGGGGTATGGTGCAGGACGATCGTTTCCTGGTTATGAATGCCTTCAAAAGAGGCGAGTTCCGTTTCTTGGTAGCAACGGATGTCGCGGCACGAGGGATTGATGTCGAGGATATTACTCACGTCATTAACTATGACCTGCCGCTGGAGAAGGAAAGTTATGTCCACCGGATCGGAAGAACGGGACGAGCTGGCAAGACGGGCAAGGCCATTACATTCGTTACTCCGAATGAGATGAGACATGTTCCTGAAATCGAAGACTATCTTGGATTCGAGATCCCGCGCCGAGACGCTCCTGCGGAGGAGGAAGTCGCCCAGGGCATGCC